>CAZZAO010000003.1:88796-95795 GCA_964652205.1 uncultured Anaerolineaceae bacterium
GTTCACATCCCCACAATGCCAGACTAGCCGGAATTTAGCGCCCCTCTCCCACCGGGAGAGGGGTTGGGGGTGAGGGCGCGCCTAACTCGCGGTCGGCATGACGAACGGCGTGCCGCTGTCCTTACCGATGTTGATAACCTGACCGCTGCCCGGATCGCCGAACGCCGAGTTGATCGAGACGGCGAACGTGCCGTCGGGAGCCTGCGCCAGTCCGTAGGGATAGTTCAGGCCGGTGGCAATCGGCGTCGCGCCAGCAGTCGAGAGCTTGACGATGCTGCCAGAGTTGGGCGTGAAGCCGGTGTCGTCGGCGTTGTCGGCCATCTGCACCGCGTAGGCGCCGTTATCGGCTGTCACCAGCACCGCCGTCACAAACGACAGGCTGCCATAGGTTTCCTTGAGCGCGCCGTCCGCGCTGTAGCGCTCGACGCGCGATGCCCCGGCGATATACGGGAAGGAGCTGAGGAAGCCGACATAAATATCGCCATCGGGGCCAATCGCTACTGTCGTCGGCACGGGCAGGTCGTCCTTCCAGACATGGAACAGCTTCAGCCCGTCGCTGATCGTCCACGAATAGACGGCGTTGGCGCTCGAATCGGCAATATAGGCCGTGCCGTCGTCAGAGATGTCGAAGCCGTTGGGATTCGAGGCGACCGAACTGCTGTCCTCGTCAGGGTTGGTGCTGGCTTCGATCCCGTAGAGATCGATGACCTGCTGGACACGCAGATGCTTCTGATCGACGGCGATCAGGGCGCGGTTGAACGGCTGCTGATCTGGCCCGATGCCGACCGTAAACCAGAGGGCGTTATTGGCCTCGTAGACGTCGTTGACGCCGATCAGGCCGCCGAAATCCTCGCTGCTCGGCAGGTTGACCAGCACCGGGCCAGCCTCGCCGCCGTCTGCCGCCACAGCCAGCACCCGCGCCGTGCCGCCCACCTTGATCGTCCCGAAGGGGCCGGGAAGTTCGGTCTCGCCGCCGGTTCCCGCCTCGGCGATGTAGAGGACGCCGTCGGCATTGTAGTAAATGCCGCGCGGGTTGTTCAGCCCTGACGCAATCACGGTCGGGCCGTTCTGCGCCGACAGCGGCAGCGCCCCCAATCCGAGCGCGAGTCCAATCAGAAGCAGGCGTTTGAGGGTCATCGAAAAAGCTCCTTTGCAGACCTGACGAAAGCTGTAGGGCGCAAATCGTAGCGAGTCAAGATGAGCGCCAGATGACAACCCGCATGACAACCGCCCCTATAAACAGTCATCGTTCAGACAGCCCTTGCAAGATTGCGCGTTCGTGTTTCAATTAACCCGATTTAGCGGTTCGTTAACCACAGGAAGGCAGTCCCAATGAACGACTGGTATGTGAACGCCGTTTTTTACGAACTGTACCTGCGCGCGTTCCATGACAGCGACAGCGACGGCCACGGCGATTTCGCCGGGCTGCGGCAGAAACTCGACTATCTTCAGTGGCTCGGCATCGACTGCATCTGGTTGCTGCCGATCAACGCCTCACCGCTGCGCGATGATGGCTATGACGTCGGCAGCTATTACGGCCTGCACCCGACTTACGGCCAGATCGAAGACTTCCGCATGACGCTGGATGAAGTCCATCGCCGTGGCATGAAACTGATCGTCGATATGGTCATGAATCACACGTCCGACCAGCACCCGTGGTTCGTCGAGGCGCGCCGCTCGGTCGATTCGCCGATGCGCGATTTCTACGTCTGGAGCGAAGCGCCGGATAAATACAAGGACGCGCGCATCATCTTCATCGACACCGAGCAGTCGAACTGGGCCTACAGCGCCAATACGAACCAGTATTACTGGCATCGCTTCTACGGCACGCAGCCTGACCTGAACTACGACAACCCGAAAGTTCACGATGCCATGCTCGAAGCGCTGCGCTTCTGGTGCGAGCAGGGAGTGGACGGTTTCCGCCTCGACGCCGTGCCGTACCTCTATGAGCGCGAAGGCACAAGCTGCGAGAACCTGCCGGAAACCCACGCCTTCCTGAAGAAACTGCGCAAATTCGTCGATGACAATTATCCCGGCAAGCTGCTGCTGGCCGAAGCCAACCAGTGGCCGAAAGACCTGATGCCGTATTTTGGCGACGGCGACGAACTGAATATGTGCTTCCATTTCCCGATTATGCCCCGGCTGTACATGGCACTGGCGAAAGCCGATAACAGTTCGGTGATCGAAATCATGAATGAGACGCCCGACCTGCCCGAAGGCTGCCAGTGGGCGACCTTCCTGCGTAACCACGACGAACTGACGCTGGAGATGGTCACGCCGGAAGAACGCGATTTCATGTGGAAAACCTACGCGCCGGAACACCGCCAGCGGCTCAACCTCGGCATTCGCCGCCGCCTCGCCCCGCTGATGGACTTCGACCGCCAGAAGATCGAGCTGATGAACTCGATGCTGTTCACGCTGCCCGGCGCGCCAGTCCTCTACTACGGCGACGAGATCGGGATGGGCGATGACGTCTCGCTGCCCGACCGCTACGGCCAGCGCACGCCGATGCAGTGGGCCGACGAGCCGAACGCCGGGTTCTCGACCGCCCCGCCTGACCGGGTGTATTCTCAACCAAACCGCGACCCGGAACATGGCTTCCAGAACATCAACGTCCAGAAGCTTCAGGACGACTCGGACTCGCTGCTCTACAGCATCCGCAACATGCTGCTGGCGCGCAAGGAGCTGCCGATGCTCTCGACCGGCAAGCTCGAATGGCTGCCGGAGATGGCCCGCTCGGTGCTGGCCTTCTACCGCCGCTCGAAGGACGGCGCGCTGCTGGCGATCCATAACCTGTCGGACGCGCCAGTGACGGTTCCGCTGGTCGGCCTGAGCCTGAGCGACGCGCTCGACCCGGACGCTGACGACATCGGCGAGTTCATCACCCTGCCCGGCCACGGCTATCGCTGGCTGCTGGTCAGCGAACCGGCGGAGCAGAAATCGGCGCGCAAGGCGAAAAAGGCCGAGCGCAAAGCCAGCAAGAAAGCCGAAAAGAACGCCTGACCGGATGCAGACTCTCGATGGTTAGGATGCCGGTGCATCGACCCATGCACCGGCGCTCTGATTCCGCGCCCGCAGGCTTGAATCAATACAGCGTCTTTTTTCAACGTGATTACATTCCCTTAATATCAAACCTGCGTTAAACTATCGACGTAGAGTTAATTAGCCTGACCTTTCTAATGAGGAGTAGAGATCGTGCGCAGACGCTTTCTTTTTGTCTCCATTCTGGCCGTGTTCTGTTCGCTCTTGAGTATCGGTGGGTTGTCCGCGCAGGGGGACAAGGCCGTGATTGTGGCCGGTGACGTCAAGGACGTCATCACGCTCGACCCGGCCCGCGCCTACGAAGTGACCAACCTGACCATTTTCCACGCCGTCTACGAGACGCTCATCAACGTCCCGGCGGACGACCTGACCAAGCTCGATCCCGGTCTGGCGACGAGCTGGGATGTCTCTGCCGACGGCCTGACCTACACCTTCCACCTGCGCGAGGGCGTGACCTTCAGCAGCGGCAACCCGCTGACCGCCGACGATGTGGTTTTCTCGTGGATGCGCCTGAAGAATATCAAGGGCAACCCGTCGTTCTACATGGACGCCGTTTCGAGCGTCGAAGCCGTTGACCCGCTGACCGTCAAAGTCACGCTGAGCGCGCCGACGCCAGCTTTCCTGAGCATCGTCTCGACGCCCGCCACCAGCATCACCGATAGCAAAGTCGTCAAGGCCAACGGGGGCACGGACGCGGCGGACGCCGACGCGACCGACAAGGCCGAGGATTTCCTGAGCCAGAATTCGCAGGGAACCGGCCCGTTCGTCCTCACCGGCTGGACGCCCAACACCACCGTGACGATGGTGCGTAATGATAAATACTGGGGCGGCCCGGCCAAACTGTCGAGCGTGACCATCACCGAAGTCAACGACTCGACCACGGGCGTCCAGCAGCTTCAGAAGGGCGATCTGGACATCGTCGATAACATCCAGAAAGACCTGGCCGATCAGGTCAAGGGCGACAGCAGCCTCAAGCTGGAAATCGGCAAGAGCCTCAACCTGTCCTATATCGCCATGACGCCGAATGAAGCCCTCGGCGGCCCGCTGGCGAAGCAGGAAGTTCGCCAGGCGATTGCCTATTCCATCGACTACGACGGCATCACCAACGGCCTGCTGCTCGGCTACAGTGACCGTCCGGCGGCGATGCTGCCGATTGGCGTGCAGGGTTCGGACGGCAGTGGTCGTTACGAGCGCGACGTCGAGAAGGCCAAATCGCTGCTCTCCAGCGTCGGTCTCAGCAGCGTCGATGTCACCCTCACGCTCGGCGAAGGCGGCATCTGCGGCATCCCCGGCGACACGATTGGCGCGAAGCTTCAGGCTGATCTGGCCGAAGCCGGAATCAACGTGACGGTCGATATCCAGCAAAGCTCGAACCTGCTGACGGCCTACCGCGCCCAGCAGCTTCCGATGGTCATGAGCACCTGGTCGCCGGACTACCTCGACGCGACCATGTGGTCGGACTACTTCTCGACCGACGTCGGCCCCGGCCACCGCATCATGATCGACGATGCCAGGACCAATCTGGCCGAACTGGCCCAGACTGGCGGCGCGGAAACCGACACGGCCAAACGCACCGACATCTACAAGCAGTGGGTGCAGACGTCGAAGGACGCGGCAGTGTTCGTCCCGCTGTGCCAGAACCAGATTCTGGTTGCGACCAGCAGCAAGATCGAGAACTTCGTCTTCCACCCGGTCTACTTCTTCGACTTCTACGCGATGGACAAGGCGGCCTAAGCCGCCTCTGCCCTCACCCCCTCTCCCCGGCAGGAGAGGGGGTGAAGGATAAGCTGCGAACGGTTTTGTCGTTCCCCGGCATGGTGTAAGACAACTTTAGGCGAGAGATTCAATTCAGGGAACGCCCGTGGGTTTACCGCAATACATTCTGCGCCGCGTGATTCTGGCGATCCCGATGCTGTTAGGGATTACGCTGGTCATGTTCGTGCTCTACAACCTGACGCATGTCGATCCGATTGTGATGATCGTCGGCGAGCGGCAGTTGAACAACGAACAGATCGTCAACGCCGCCCGCGAGCGCTGGGGCCTCAATCGTCCGGCGTGGGAGCAGTACATCAGCTACCTCGGCAACTATCTGCACGGCGACCTCGGCCTGTCGTTCCTGACCCATCGCCCGGTCGCCGACGACCTGATCGTCTATCTGCCCGCGACCATCGAGCTGGGGCTGGTGTCGCTGCTGTTCGCGGTGGCGGTCGGCGTCCCGGTCGGCATCTGGGCTGGCGTGCGCCGCGGAAGCTGGTTCGACAAGATCGCCTGGGTGGTGTCGCTGTTGAATGCCTCGCTGCCGCCGTTCTGGACGGGGCTGATCGGCCTGTTTTTCCTCTACTACCATCTTGGTCTGATGCCGGGGCCGGGGCGCATCGACCCGCGGATGGTCGCGCCGCCGGTCGTGACCGGGCTGATGACCGTCGACTCGCTGCTGGCGGGCGACTGGGCCGCCTTCTGGAGCGCCGCCCATCACCTGATGCTGCCCGCGTTCATCCTCGGCAGCTTCACGCTGGCGATTGTCATGCGCGTCGTCCGCGCGGCCATTATCGACGAGATGGGCCATGATTACATCCGCACCGCGCGGAGCAAAGGCATGAGCGAGCGCAAGGTGGTCGTCGGCCATGCGCTGCGCAATGTGCTGATTCCGCTGGTCACGATCCTCGGTCTGGCCTTTGCCGGGCTGTTGAGCGGCGCGGTCATGACCGAAACCGTCTTCGACTGGCCGGGGATTGGAACCTATCTGGTCAAGGCGGCCAGCGCGCTCGATTACCCGGCGATTCAGGGCGGGACGCTGCTGATCGCCATTGTCTACATCGTCCTTAACCTGTTCGTTGACGTCCTCTACGGCGTGCTCGACCCACGGATTCGCCATGAGCGCTGAAGCAACGTCCATGACTCAGACGGCGCTGAACCGTCGCCACCCGGCAGGCTTTGCCGCCGCGCTGCGGAAGCACATCGGCAAGTATCCGTCGTTCTGGCTCGGCGCGGTGATTCTGGCTGTCTTCCTGATTCTGGCGGTCGGCGCGCCGGTCATTGCCCCGCGCAGCCCGCTGGCGCAGGACATGCCGCGCCGCCTCAATCCGCCGTCGGCAGGCCACCTTTTCGGCACCGACGAACTGGGGCGCGATATTCTCAGCCGCGTCATCTACGGCGCGCAGCTTTCGCTGCCGCTGTCGCTGATCGTGGTGGCGATCTCGCTGATAGGCGGCAGTCTGCTCGGCGCAGTCGGGGGCTATTTCGGCGGCGTGGTCGATGAAATTATCATGCGGGTGGCCGACGTGACGCTGTCGTTTCCGTCAATTGTGCTGGCGCTGGCAATCTCGGCCATGCTGGGGCCGAGCCTGATTAACGCGGCGATTGCTTCGACCTTCGTCATCTGGCCGGAGTATGCCCGCCTGATGCGCTCGCAGGTGCTGGTGTTCCGCTCGCAGGACTACGTTTTAGCCGCCCGGTCAATTGGCGCGAGCGAGCGCCGGATTCTGATGGGCCATGTCCTGCCGCAGTGCTGGACGCCGCTGATTATCAAGGCGGCGCTCGACGTCGGCGGCGTGATTCTGCTGCTGTCGGCGCTCAGTTTCCTCGGTCTGGGTGTGCGCCCGCCGACGCCAGAATGGGGCGCGATGATCTCCATCGGGCGCACCAAGTTCTACCAGTGGTGGATGGCGACTTTCCCCGGTCTGGCGATCCTGACAGCGATCCTCGGCTGTAACTTGCTCAGTGAAGGGCTGCGCAACTGGCTCGACCCGACGTATTAGAAAACCGAAAATTCATCCTTCATCTATCCAATCGCGGTCAAGACGGGTGAGACCTCGTAGGGGCGACCCGACGGGTCGCCCCTCATCCTTGACCTTCATGGCTTCCAAATTAGAGCATACGCGATTGCCCTATCGTTTGTGGGACAGCATCCACGCATACAGCCCCGGCTCATCGTAAGCCTGCGTCCACGAGTCATGG
>CAZZAO010000004.1:0-72381 GCA_964652205.1 uncultured Anaerolineaceae bacterium
TGCATGGCCGCCTGCGGCGAAACCAACGCGGCGCGGGCCTGCGCGTATTCCTGACTGAGCAGGAAAGCGAGCGGGGCAGGGTTGGTCGCGCTGTCAGCGACATAATGCCGCGCGTCTGCGAAAGCCAGCCGCATGGCTTCGACTAACAGGTGCAGGCGCTCCGGCGAATCCCACGGCAGCGCGCCAATATCCCACTGCGCGGCCATGTGGAGTGCTTGCAAGGCGGCCAGCCCCTGACCATTCGGCGGACATTCGTAAATCGTCACGCCGCGATAATCGACCGAAATCGGCGTCTCCCAGGTCGAACGATGCTCGCTCAGATCAACCTGCGCCATCACGCCGCCGAGCCGTTGCAGCGACGTCACAATGGCATCGGCAATCCCGCCTTCATAAAAGGCCGCCGGGCCGCCGTCAGCAATGGCTTGCAGACTGTGCGCCAGATCGGGCAGCCGAACGATCTCGCCGGTGCGCGGCGCGCGTCCGCCCGGAAGATAGTCCTGCGTGTGGCTGCCCGCGCGCAGCACTGCTTCAGAGCGCGCCCACTGCTCGGCAAACAGCGGGCTGACCGGGTAGCCATCGCGGGCATAATGGATCGCGTCAGTCAGCACGTCAGCCAGCGTCATCCGTCCATGCTTTGTCAGCAGATCATGCCAGCCTGCAACCGTCCCCGGCACGCTGACAGCGTGCGGACTGCGCGCTGGAATCGCGGTCGCGCCGTCACGCCGAACCACATCCACCGTCAGAGCAGCAGGCGCGCGCCCGCTGCCATTGAGCGCGGTCAGTTGGCCGGTTCTGGCATCATAAAACAGCGCGAAACAGTCGCCGCCGATCCCGGTCGAAGCTGGCTCGACTACGTTGAGGACCGCCGCTGCCGCCACGGCAGCATCAGCGGCATTCCCGCCGCGCCTGAGAATTTGCAGCCCGGCCTGAGTGGCTAGCGGGCTGCTCGTCCCGACCATCCCGCCAGTCGCAACCACCATCGAGCGCCGCGAACGGAAATCATGGGACATGGGTTTCATTGAAAGCATCCTGAAAGGAGAGCGATTATTGTCCGTTAATGAGCGCAGGGGAAGGCGACGGCGTTGCCACGACCGGCAGCGCCTCGACATCACTTGAGCCGCTGTCGACCAGCGAGGCAATCAGCCAGCCATCTTTGTCATCATAGCGCACCAGCAGCCAGCTTCCATCAGCATTCCGCCCGCTGGCTTGAAGCGTCGTCTGCCACGGGATGACTTCCAGCACCGGCGAAGCCAGTTGCGGCGCGCCGCGCAGGTTGACGTTAAAGCGCGTCAGGATGACGACATCGTTGGTGCTGAAGCGCGGTGTCTGCGTCGGCCCGCTGACGATTCCGGGCTGCGATGTCGCAGCGGCTTCGGTCGATGCGATCAGCAGACTCGCCATATCGCCATTGATATTGACGACGAAATAGGCGACCCAGCCTGACTTGCCGCGAAAATTGATCTTCAGCCACTCTTCCGGGTGGCCGCTGCTGCCGATAATGTCGGCAGTATCGCCGGGAGCCAGCACGCCGATCACCGGGAACTCCGCACCGGGGCCAGTGCGGACGTTGACGCGGCGGTAGGCGCTGGCGTAGACGTCGGTATTAGCGCGCAGCGGCGCTTCGGGGGGTTCCGCTGTCCGCGACGGCTCCGGCGGGCCGCCCGGCATGATAATCGGCAAGCTGTTCAGATTACCTGTGACCGAGACGGTAAAGAAAGCGACCCAGCCCTGTCGTCCGTTCTGGTCGATCAGCAGCCAGTTGCTGCTCTCATCACTGCGACCGACCACCGGGGCGAAATCGCCCTCACGCAGCCGACCAATGACGTTGTAATCGACGCTCGGCCCGCTGCGCACGTTGGTCGAGCGGAACGCTTGCGCAACAATCGACTCGCGCGTGCTAACCTGCTGCGCCAGCAGTCGCACGGTCGTCAGCAGCACAAGAGTCATTCCGAGTAGAACTCGAAGGATTAAACGCATCGCTATTGCTCCTGACCTTCCATTCGGCGGCCCGCGTTGCAGCCGCGAATAGAGGGATAGTTTTAGCCGCCGCCACAGTCGATATCGCGCCAGTTCTGCACGGTATCCGCGGCGGGAAGGGAGTCGCCGTCGCCGAGCATGACCGTCAGGCGACGATTCTGAATTTCTTCGCAGTTCGCGCCTTTTTCGACCTGTTCCCAGGCTCCGCGCGTAAATTTATACTCGACTGTCGCCCCTTCAGGCAAGTTTAGCGTCACAGTCCAATGTGTCGCATCAACCGAATCCATCCTGATGCCTGCCGGGTCCCAGGTCGGGTAATCGTCCGTTCCAAAGCTCCCGGCCAGGTAAAGATCGCCGGTCGTGCTGGCCGGAACCTCAACCGTAAAGACGACCGGGACGACGGCGCGCGTCACCGCGACTGCCTCGGCTGCTGTCGGCGCCGATTCATTGAGCGCGCCGTCGAGCGCGGAGACGCTGTAGACGTAAGCGCCGCCATCGACAACCGCCTTATCGACATAAGTAGTGACTGCTGCCGGAACTTCAGCCATCGACTGCGGCTTATCCTTACCGTCAGCGCGATAGACGCGGTAGCCGGACAGGTCATCGTCGGCGACGGCATCCCACGCTAAAGCGACGCCAGAAATCGACGCGCGCGTGACGGTGACGCTGGCCGGGGCGGCTGGCGCAGTCACGTCGCTCGATGCGGTGATGTCCAGCTCTGGCAGCGAGCCATCTGCGTTTTGGGCGCTGACCCAGCTTTCGCCCGCGTCCGTGCTGAAGCGCGCGGCGAGGCTGAACTGGCCGGGTGTCTTCAGGGGCAGGGCGATCCGATAGAGATCGGCAGCATCCACTTCATCGACATAAGTCATCGGCTGCCAGTCGGCCTGATCGAGCGCTGCCCCCTCAGGAACGAGCGCCGCCTGAGCCAGAATCCCTGCGGCCTGTCCCGGCTGGTCGGTCAAGCCAGCTATTTGAATCGACGCGCCAAACGTCACTGACGCCCCCTGTACTAGCTCTATCTGTTGTGCCGGCGGCACATCGACGTAAGTGACGCGATCTGGCGCAAGACTCGGCACCGCCGCGACCGAGGCCGCTTGTGCGCCAGACAACCCGGCCTTGCTGACCGCAGAAACCGTGTAGAAGGCGCGGAAGCCGTTGGACACCGTGCTATCGACAAACGCGGGTTCAGCAAGCGGCGCGTCCGTGAGCGGCATGAAGCCGCCAGTTGCCACAGCACTTCGATAGACTCTGTAGCCCGCCGCGCCTTCGACTGACTGCCATGACAGCACAACCCGCCCGGCTGTCACGTCGGCTTGCAAGCCAACCGGAGCAGGGGGCGTCTCGAAGCTGGCGGCATCGCCTGTGCCGACCCAGACATTGCCGCTCTGCGCCGGAATCGTCACAGTGACCCCACCGGCCATAATCGGCAGGTCGCTGCCATCCAGCGCAGACCGCAGCGCCAGCGTATTCGGCAGCAGGCCGGACAGATCGAGACGAGCATTTTCCGCTATCTTGCCAGCGTTGAGGATGACCAGCGCAGCATTGGCCGTGTCGGCATCAAGCCGCAGGAAGGCGTACAGGCCGCGCGCGTCGTCAGTCAGCAGTGTCAGCATCTTGCCCTGACGGAGCGCTGAATTTGTATTACGCATCGCGCCGAGCCGTTGATAGAACGCCAGCATATCGGCGTCCGGCGGCGGATAATGGCTGCCAGAGGCATCCGGCCACGGGTAGGGCGCTCGATTGTACGGGTCGTCCTGAAGCACACCGCCAGAGTCGCGGACGTCAGGGGCGTCGAGCGCGATCTCGTCACCGTAGTAAATCGTCGGCGCGCCGGGGAGCGTGAACTCGGTCAGCGCGGCCAGCCGCTGCGCCTGCAAGCTGTTATCGACGGCGAAGCGCAGCCTCGTCGTGTCGTGACTGTCGAGCAGGTTCATCAGCGCGTGATAGGCCATCGGTGGATAGTCTTCCTCGACCGCGCGCACGCTGGCATCGAACGCCGATGGCAACAGCGCTGGAATCGCGCCATCGTCGTCAGCGAAATCGCTCTGCCGCGCGAAACCAAGAATGGCACGTCGGAAGCGGTAATTCATGGTCGAATCCCACTGACTGCCGGTCAGCCACGGCGAGGCGTCGTTCCATTCCTCGCCAACGATGACCGCTTCCGGGTCAAGGCGGCGGACAACGGCGCGAAATGTCTCCCAGTAGTTGTTGGCTGCCGAGCCATTGTCGATCTCATTGGCGACGTCAAGCCGCCAGCCGCCGATACCTTCGGCCATCCAGGTAGCGACCACGCTGTTTTTGTCGAGAAAGATAGTCCGGCGGACTTCAAACAGCGGGCTGTTGAGCCGGGGGATGCTGTCGAACCCGGCCCACGATATATAGTAAGTCGCGTTGTCGGGGTTTTGCGCGCAGGGACTCGGCTGGCCCGCTTTTGGCGCAACGAACGTAAACCAGTCTCGATAAGGCGAGGTCAGGCTTTCACATGCGCCATCGGTCGGGAAGCGATGGTAGCGATCAAAATAGGCGCTGTCGCTGCTGACGTGGTTGAAGACGCCGTCCAGAATCAGGCGGATTCCGCGCGCCTTCGCCGCCGTCACGAGCTGGCGGAAAGTGTCAAGATCGCCGAGGATCGGGTCGATTTTCCGGTAATCCGCCGTATCGTAGCGATGATTCGAGCGCGCCTCGAAGATCGGGTTGAGATAGATCGCCGTCACGCCGAGCGCCTGAAGATAGTCGAGTCGGTCGATGATCCCGGCCAGATCGCCGCCGTAAAAGTCGCTGTTGTAATAGCCGGAGCCATCCGGCGCAGTCGTCGTCCGTCCATCGACCGGCGGCTCGTTCCACGTCTGATGCATAATGAGCGGCAGGCTGCCATAAAAGACCTCGGAGCCGTCTTTCGGATCGTTCGATGAGTTGCCGTTGCGAAAGCGATCCGGGAAAATCTGATAGATGATGGCATTACGCATCCATGCGGGCGTGTAGAAGCCCGGCTCATAGACGGTGATCTGGTACGGCGTCCCCTGGCTTTGCGGGTAGACCGCGCCGATGCCGCCCTTGTTGGCCTCAACCAGGTCGAAGCCGTTCGGGCGCGTGTCGTCCTCGTAATAGAGCGTCGTGTCACCTTTCGTCACCTGAAAGCGGTAGGTATCGACGCCGGGATGGCTTCCGGGATCAATCGTCGCTTCCCAGAGGGCGGTTCCATCGGGCATGATCGCCGCAACCTGCATCGGCAGCAGTGTTTCGCTGCCGTCAGCGCCGTAAATCAGGTCAACGCTGGCCGAGTCGAGGTCGCCTGCGGCAGCCTTCAGGCGCAGCGTCACCGGCGTTTGCAGGGGAACCGCGCCCCCCGGCAGTCGATAGAGGCTGTCGCGGCTGTTGTGCTGCAGCGCGTTCGTCTGAATTGCGCCTGACTGCGCGGCGACCGGGCCGCTAAAAATGAAGGCCATGACGACGATCAGCAGCCCGAACCGAGGTCGAAATGAGCCAGATTGTCCCCTCATCGCCATGACTCCCTTTATTATACGGATTGGCAGGCTCGATTGTAGCGATTATAACAGTCTGCGTAAAGCGTCGTGACAGGCTTTACGGATGGCGCTCGCTCACCGATAATAGGACTTTACGCTGCAAGACAGGCTCACCATGAAAAAGCACTCCGCGCTGAAACCGATTCCGATTCCGAACGCTAACGAACGCCCGCCTCAGACTTTTGAGGCGGAAGTGGCCGAAGGGCTGGAAGAAATTGCTGCCGAGGAAGCCCGCCGCCGCCTCGGCGGGCATCTGTACGGCAAGATCGAACTGACGCCCGCGACAATCCGCTTTCAGTACGTCGGCAGGATCGAGCGCCTTAAAGCGCTGCGAACCGTCCAGAGCCTTTACCACGTCGAGCGTTTTGACGTGCCGCGCCCCCGTGGCCTGCTCGGCAACCAGCAGATGGGAATCATCGTCGGCAGCATTCAGAATATCATGGCGGAAGTGCCATCAGCGAACTTCAAGACTTTCGACATCCACGCGGCAGGCTCGGATAGCTCGATCATGCGCCGAATTCGGGACGAAATTCAGGCGCGAACCGGGCTGGTCTATATCGATGACGGCGGCGACCTGCTGCTGCGGATTCGACCGGCGAAGGGCGACGGGGCAGGGTGGGAAGTGCTGGCGCGGACAACGCCGCGACCGCTGGCAACCCGAGAATGGCGCGTCTGCAACCTCGAAGGCGCGCTCAACGCGCCGATTGCCCATGCCATGAACGTGATGACAAAACCGGCGCTCGAACAGGTTTACGTCAATCTGGGCTGTGGTTCTGGCACGCTGCTGATCGAGCGTTTAGCCTATGGTCAGGTGCAGCGGCTGATCGGCATCGACGACGATTCAGAGGTGCTGCGCTGCGCTCGGCAGAACATCGCGGCCAGCGGCTATAAGACGATTGAGCTGATTCAGGGTGACATCACCGATACGCAGCTCGACAGCGCCTCAATTGACGTGATTACAGCCGATTTGCCCTTTGGTCAGGCTGTCGGCTCGCATAGCAGCAATCAGCTATTGTACCCGGCGCTGCTGACTGAGGCAGGGCGCATCGCCAGACCGGGCGCGCTGTTCGCCGCCATCACTCACGAAGTCCGGCTGATCGAGCGGGTCATGGAACAGCAGTCGGCGTGGGCGGTGCAGCGCGTCATTCGCACGACCCTGCGCGGGCTGCATCCACGAATTTATATTCTGGAACGGGTGGCTGATTAGTTGAGCGAGAAGGGATTGTCTTCTTCTTCGGCAGTCGTCCGGGCCAGCATCGCCGCCAGCAGAGTCACTTCACGACGATAGAGCGCGTGCGTGGCCTGAATGAACGTCAGCGCATCCGGCGCGGCCAGCAAGTCCTGTTTCTGCTCCAGCGGAATTTGCAGCAGGTAAGCGGCCAGATAGGTCAGCGGCAGCGGATCGGTCGGGAACTGCTGCGTGTCGATCTCCAGATTATCGCTGCGCCCTAACGCCTCAATGTAGCGCTCAACCCACGGTTTAAGACTGTGGCTCGCCGCTTCGAGGGTCACGGCATCCAGTATCGACAGCGGCAGCAGCTCGACGTTCCCGACACTGTAGATCTCACTATAATCGAGCGAGTGGATTTGGAAGCGCTCCTGACCGACAGCGACGATGTTGAGGCGGCCTTCCGCCAGCGGCTGAACCTGAGCAATCTGCGCCGTGCAGCCAATTTTGTGGGGCTGCGCCGCGCCGTAGGCTTCCTGTCCGCTTTCGATCAGCACCACGCCGAACGGCTGATGTGCGTCGAGGCATTTGCCGATCATCTGCTTGTAGCGATCTTCAAAAATATGCAGGCTGAGCGGCATCCCCGGAAACAGCACGACGTTGAGCGGAAACAGCGGCAGACGGATCATGACGCGATCCAGAGGTCTATATCAGTGTGTTCATTATACGTAACCTGCGTCCTGCTGAGATGGCTCGCCGTGCATTTCTCATGAGATCATCACGCGCCGTCGAAACTAAATATCAGTCATGATAATAACACTTATCACGAGTAATCAAGTAGACTAGCCACCGATAGCAGGGATATCGTAGTAGCTACCAGTGCATCCTGGCCCGAAGGTCACGGCGCCGCGATAGCCATCCCAGCGGAGGAAAGCAACGGTCGACACGCGATACTCAATTTCGAGTGGCTGAGGGTAAGGAAAGCTGACTGATAACGGCTGTTCCTCAGCGATCTTATCGAGTCGTGTCTGGAACACGGTCGCGTTGGTTGCCCACCACTGCGCGTACTGCTGCTGGCTCGCTAACCCTTCAATGCTTGCAATCAGCATCAGTCCGGCGAGCAGGATAACAGGCAACTTCAATCGCTGACGCCACGCCAGATGCGCCATCGAGACTGCTGTGACCGCGCTAATTCCGAGAATGGCTGGATAGTAATAACGTTCGCCCATGACGCCAGCGTAAAGTGCAATCTGCGGGATGATCCAGAGCGCGAGAATCGCACCGCCGACTGCCACGGCTTTCGGATGTTCGAAGGCGCAGATCAGGCACGGCAGCAACAGTAGTGCTGGCAGCAGCAGCAAGCGTGCCGTATCGAAAACATTTCCGCTTACAGGATTCCCGTAGTAACTTGCTGTGCTGGCAGGCTGCAATCTGGACGCGACGAAGATCATCGCCAACTGCACCGCAAAGAACGCGCCGAGTGCAAATAGATGCAAGTAAGGTGTTGGCGCTCGTCGCACTCTACAAGCAACGACCATGAGCGCCATCAGCGCTGGAACGAGCAGCGCGAAGCTCTCTTTGTAGAAGCCTGCGGCCACGACGAGGACGACGAACGACCACCTGTGGTTTCTCGCTAGCGCGTATACTGCAACGGTCACCAGCAGTGTCCCGATGGTTTCTTGTGGCCCAAGTCGGAACCAGATTGCTGCGCTGACCGGGTAAACGAACAGGAGCAATACGCCGAACATGGCCCAGGATATCGAAACATAAAGTCGTAAGAGGCGGTAAAAGAACCACAGTGCGACAGTGCTGATGATGAAAACAAACCCGTACCAGAGGAGTGGATTCGCACCGAACAGCCGATATTCGAACTGGCGAAAGGCGTAATAGAGCGGGCGGAAACGTCCCCTGTACAGGTCGTTGACGAGCCGATGAGATAGCGTTTCCGGCTGCATCAGGAATTCAACAATCTCGTGATCGTCAGTAACACTAAACGGCGCACGGAACACCGGCCAAACGATCAGGAACAAGCCCACCGAAACCGCGATCATTGATTTTACGTGGTGTAACAGTTCTATTCCGCTATTACGCTGTCTATGTAGCATTTCACCGCGCCGATTGAAGGACTTTGAGTCAGGCTGAAATAAGTGTAGCACCGGGCGCTTACGGCCATACTTAATGATTCATGGCTGAAACAATGAAGTCATGTCCTCTGAAGTGAGTATAGTGATACAACACCCAGTCGATGTGACAGACCAGGCGCTATACTGTTAGCATCATCTTGTGCCATCTCAGGATATTCGGATGCTCCCAAATCGCAAACAGCCGCTTGATTTCCGTAAAAACGAAGTCGCCTACGTCATGCAGCGCTGGAAGTCCGCTGAGTCTTGCTCGCTGATCGGCATCGGCAGCGCAGGCAAGTCAAACCTGATTCAACATCTGGCGGATGACGACGTGCAGGCGCATTATCTCGAAGGTCGAGCGCCGCACTTTAAGGCGATTGTCATCGACCCGAACTTGCTCGCGCCAATGCCGCCGAACTCCGCCGATGAAGCGATTCGCTGCTGGGCCGGTTACGAGCTGTTGATGCACCGGCTGTTTCTGGCCTTTTACCCGTTCGAGCAACTGGGTAGCGACGCCGAGCGCTTCTATGAGACCTATCAGGCGCTTCAGGACGGCACTAACCCACTCTACGCCAGCATGGGGATTCGCTACTTCGAGCTGGGCTTGCAGTTCTTTATGCGCCGCGACATTCAGGTCGTCTTTCTGCTCGATGAATTCGAGGCGCTGTTAAGCGCGCTGCCGGTCAAGTTCTTCCTGACGCTGCGCGGCCTGCGCGACGCGCACAAGCGCCAGTTGAGCTTTGCCACCTTCTCGCGTGCGCCGCTGCCGGTGCTGGCCGAGCGCATGAACATTCCGCCGCTCGACTTCGAGCCGTTCGCCGAGTTGTTCACCGACAACGTCTACTATATCGGCCCCTATGCGGATGCCGACGCGCGCCGGATGGTCGATGAGCTGCTCAAACGCGCGAACCTGAGCTACGGCGAAGCCGTCATTCAGTTCCTGCTCGACGCCAGCGGTCGTTATGCGGGTCTGCTGCGGGCCAGCGCGCGGGCCTTCGAGCCGTTCAGCGCGCAGTTGATTACGCCAGAGACGATTCCGAGCCTGACGACGCAGCTTGCCGTCAGAGCGCCTGTCCGCGCCGAGCTGCAAACGATCTGGAGCAGCCTGACGCTGATTGAACAGCGCGTGCTCAAGTCGGTCGCTCGGCTGACGCCGCATAACGTCACCGAGGAAACTGAGCGCGGCGTGACGATGCTGGTGCAAAAACGGCTGCTCAAGCTCGACCGGGCGCAGCAGAAGCTCGAAATTCAGCCGCCATTATTTCAGGCCTTTGTCGCGGCAAATCCGACGATGACGACTGGCACGGCATCGTCTTTTTAGTCCGTCCTAACTATACGAACGAATTGCGCTTCCTGAGCGAGGGTGATGGCTGATTATCGAATTCCTGCCGCAACACGCCGAATCGAAATTGAGGTGATAAAGTCGCGCTTCATCGCCACGGCGGGCTGCGTGTCGAGCGGTGACGAGGCCAAAGCCTTTCTGAGCGCCGTCCGCGCCGAAATGCCCGATGCCAGTCATCATGTCTACGCCTTTCGTGTCGGCTTCGGTAACAGCGTCACCGAGGGGTTGAGCGACGATGGCGAGCCATCCGGCACGTCCGGCCCGCCGGTGATGGCGGTCGTGCGCGGCGCAGAGATCGGCGACATCATCGTGGTCGTCACGCGCTATTTCGGCGGAACCAAACTCGGCGCCGGCGGGCTGGTTCGCGCCTATAGCGACGCCGCGCGCGAAGTGCTGATGGAGCTTCCGACGGCGCTGAAGATCGAGAAGGCGCTGCTCGGAATCGACCTGCCCTACCCGCTCTATCAACTGACGCTGCGGCTGATCGAAGCGCATGGCGGCATCGTCGAAGAGGCGACGTTTGCCGGTGATGTGACGGTGCTGGCGCGCTTCCCGGTCAAAGCGGTCGATAGCTTCACGATTGCCCTGCGTGACCTCTCCGCAGGCCGCGTCACTCCGGTCGAGCTTGAACGCGGCTAAGGCGTCACCGGCGTTCCGCCATCATCGGTGTTGAACGGCGGCTTCGGCGGCAGGACGCCATAGGTGCATGACTTGTAAGCGCTGCCGATGACGACGCGAAAATCGGTTTTGCGGTTGGCGTCCGGCTGAATGACGATCCCGGCATCGCTGACGCGCAGGATCGACTTGAGCGTGCTGAGCGTCGTCCCTTTGCTACTGCCGGTGTAGTCGAAAATCGCGTTGTAGGTCTGAGTCGGCGCAGGCTGCGGGTTGACGACCGGCGTAAAACCCTCGACCGACAGCCGGTCGTAGGCGACCTGAGTGAAGTCACGGAAGCCGCTGGCATTGACGATCTCGATAGACGGATGCTCCTGAGCGATTTGGCTGCTGGTCGGAGGCGTCAGGAAGCGCTGCATCAGCACGCCGATGGCGGCCTGAACGGGCAGCAGCACACTCGCGCCGTCAGGCGACGTCCAGCCATTGACTTCGACATTCTGGCGGAAGGTATATGAGGCGATCCGGCTGGAATCAAGCGAGAGCGCCAGCGGCGTCAGGTCGATCAGGTCTTGCGCGGTCAGGTCGGTCGTGACGATTTCAGTCACCTGCGGCCATAATTCGCTGATCTGGTTGGTCAGGCCGAGCGCATGGATACGATTCCAGAGCGCGCGCAGCATTGCCTGCTGGCGGCGTCCACGGTCGAAATCGCTGCTGGTATGGCGGCTGCGGACATACCACAACGCCAGATAACCGTCGAAGTGGTGGACGCCGACCGGCAGCGTGAACCATTCCCAGTTATCCTCAATTTTCGGGTCGAGATCGTTCTGCTTGAGCTTCCAGTCCTGAATCGCGCAGTCAACCGAAAGTTCCACGCCGCCAACATCGTCGACAATCTGCTGGAAGCCATTGAAATCAACGCGGGCGAAATGGTCAATCGTGATGCCGAGGTTATACTCAATCGTCGCTTCGAGCAGCTTCGCCCCGCCCTCGCCGTTATGCTCGCCGTGGCCGAACGCCGTATTGATGCGCTGCATCTCCCATCCGGGAATATAGACGTAAAGGTCGCGCGGAATCGAGAGCATCGACACGGTGTCAGCAGTTCGGTTGACGGAAATGACCAGCATGACATCGGTGCGTCCGGCGTCAACAGTGATGGTCGTATCGCTGCCAAGCAGCAGCGTGTTGACAATGTCCGCGCCGTATTTGTCGGCCAGCGGCATCGGGTTGGGGCGATCTGCCTGAGCGCCGACCGATGTCTCTACCTGACCGGGTGAGAGAAGGAACGCGATGAAAATAGCGAAAACAGCGGTTTTGAGCACAGAAAGTCATCCTGAGCCGGGGCGCGCCGAACAGTGAGTCGTCTGTAGTACAGGTTCATTCCGCCGATCAGCGCGCCGCTGTCAGGGACCCGTGCAGAAAACGTCTGGAATCAGTCGCCCAGCGTCCGCGAAATGTGCAGTTTAGCGTCCTTGAGCGTGCTGTTGTCCGGGTCAAGGCTCTCGGCGCGGGCGAGAAAGTCACGCGCCTCGTCGGCCTGATCGTCTTCGTACAGGAACCGCCCGGTCAGCGCCAGCAGCGAAACGGCATCGGCATTGATTGCCAGACCCTGATTGAGATACTCGAAAGCCAGTTCACTCTCGTCGGAATCCCACAGTGTTTGCGCCAGCAAGGCCGTGATGTCCGAATCTTCAGGCAGCAGTTTCTGTCCGTCGAGCAGCGTTTCGAGCGCTGCCGCCGTATCGCCAGCATTGACGTAAGCGCGCGCCAGCAGAAGATAGACCTGGCTGAACGATTGAGCTTCTTCGAGCGCGTCTTCGAGGAAGTCAATATCGGCGTCGTCGAGCGGTTGTCCGGCGTTGACCGTATCGGAAATCGCGCCGAGGTGGAACTCAAAGTCCGGGTCAGCGGCGCTCAGGAACAGGCGCTCGATGTCGGCCAGCGCGGTCAGGTTATCGGTCAGTTCCTCCGCCTGTTCTAACTGCGCGTGGGCTTCGCTGCCGCGCTCGGCAGACAACAGCGCCGCAGCCAGGTTGACATGGGCAAAATAGCGCTCTGGCGTTTTCTCAACGGCCCCCTTGAGAATCCTGACTCCCGGCGCGACATCCTCGACCAACTGAAACGAGTCGATGACAGCGCGCGTCCGTTCCCCGGTTGTGTCGAGGTCAACCAGCCGCCGAAAGGCAGGCCACAGTCGGTCGTCATCGGCTTCAGCCAGCAGCAGCGCCCGCCGATAAACCGCCTCGACGTTGTCCGGTTCACGCTCCAGAACGGCATCATAGGACGCCACGGCTTCGTTGAGCATCTGGACGATGTCGCGGCTGCCTTCCGCCAGCATGTAACGCGGCATGACCATGCCGTTGAGCCGCATAGCCGTCAGAATCTCCCCGTAGCGCAGCAAGAGCGACACGCTGGTCACTTCATCCTGAATCGAGCGCTGATAAACATCAACCATGTCATCGAGGCGGCGCGCTTTCAGGAACAGCTCGGCCATTGCCTGCCGGACAATCACATCCTCATGGTGCAGCGCGACCGCCTCGCGGATCAGCTTGAGCGCCTTATCCTCGCCTTTTGGCCCGGTTTCATAAGCAGCAGTCGCCAGAATGACAGCAGGCAGCGGCGTATCAGGAAAGGCTTCGATCAACGAATCGCTGGTGGGCAGGAGCGAATCACGCCCAATCTCGGTTTTCCAAGCCCGCGCGGCCAGGCTGGTAACCAGCCCCGGCCCGAACGTCCCGCCAACGGCTTGCCCCAGTTCGATCAGGGCCGTCTCGTCCTCAACAATCGCGTCGTCCGGCCAGTCTGCCCCCCAGAGCGCCAGCAGCAGCTCGTTTTCCCAGGCGAAGGATTCGGCTAACAACGATTCGACCGCCTTTGACGCATACGCGCCCGGCGCATAGAGCGGCGCAACCGGCGCAACCGCCTCGGTTCCGAGCAGCGCGACGATCTCGGAAGCGACCTGCGGCAGCAGCGTAATCAGCCCATTCCAGTCATCGGCGCTGTAGGTCAGCACCGGGTTCTCAGCGTCATCCCCGGCAGCATCAATCTCGACCTCGAGCGCCAGCGTCCAGACGCGGCCTTCCCGTTCAAGCGTCCCCCAGACGGCAACATTCTCATCCAGCCCGTCGATCTCAAAATCATCGACGCCGAACTGCGACAGGTTAATGTCCCAATCGAAGGAGTCCGGCTCGCCTTCAAGCTGTGTAAATACGCGGTAGACGATCAATTCGCTCCAGTATTCGAGCAAAAAGCCGAGCGCCGTCAGCAAGCCCATCGCCGCCTCAGGGTTAGAGTCACTCTTGAGCGGCCACAGACCGACACGAAAGCGGGCGCGCTCGACCAGCGTTCCGAGCGCCAGCGGCTCCGCTCCCGCAGGCTGCGCCGCTAACTGCGACTTCGTCCCGCGCGCCTGCGCGATCAGCCGATTTGCCAGGTCTTGCATCTGATTCCGCTCCTTCAGCCAGGCTGCGCCTCATCATCGGCGCTTCGATGCCATTTGGCCGACGATGGTAGCACACAATCGCGGCCAGCAAACAAAAATCCGCCTCGCCGGTCGGGCCGACAAGGCGGATCTCTCGATTCTCTCATCTCCACGCCGGTCAGCCGACAGCAGCCACACCGCCGTTGGCATAGGCGTCATTAATCAGCGCGGCGTTATCGAGGTTGCCACGGATCAGGATGTACTGGCCGTAAACCCACCCCTGGCCGAAATCACCCTGTACCAGATACCAGATCTGATCTCTGGCATAGCCGAGGATGGTGAGCTGGCTGCCGCCCTGCACGACTGCTATCGAGGTGTAGGACGGGCCGGGGCCGAGGCGGATATTGACCGCGCCGGTATTGATGATGGCAATGGGCAGCGCCAGCGTCGGCACAGAAGGGGCGCCGACAACGCCGGGGGGCTGAACCGGCGCGCTGCCGCCCTGCCCCCAGTTATCAGTCGTCGTGCCGTTACGGACGCGCACGCTGTCGAATGGCAGGGTCCCGCTGCGGCCATTGCCCAGTTGAACGTGGACGCGGCCATCGCTGTTATTGCCGAGCAGATATGCTTCGTCGCCTTCGACCAGAATATCTGCGCCGCCGCTGTCGAGGTTGAGCGCAATCACTTTGGCGGCGACAGTGACGACCGTGCCAAATTGCGCCGACAGCGCCTTGAAAATCTTGCCATCCTCAACCCAGCCTGCGCCATTCGGCGTGATGATCTGGAGCCACTGAATGCCTTCATTGCTGGTCGAGCCGATGATGGCATAGTCAGTGGGATCATCGCGGAAAAGTGTGGTCACTTTACCGGCGCGCTGCGATGGACTGTTGAAAACGTCGAGCGATGAGGCCATGACTCGCGCGCGGAATCTGGCATAATAACCGGTCGAGATCGGGATGGCCGCTGCGCCCTGAACCGGCGCGCCGCCGCCCTGCCCCAGACCCGGCAGGCCGATAGTCACCGGGCCAGTCACGGGAATGACCGCTGCCGCGACGATATTCGAGGTGTCGATCATCGGGACATTGCTGAAGTCGCCGCGCGCCAGCAGGAAATTGATGTTGACCCAGCCGTTGCCGACTGCCGTCGCCACGTAGTACCAGACTTTATCTTTAGCAATGCCGAGTACCGGCAGTTCAGTGCCGCCGACAAGGGTGACAATGCTGGTGTACTGCGCGCCGGGGCCGCTGCGGACGTTGAGGAAACTGGTATTGACGACCAGAATCGGCACTGCGAGCCGGGCCTGTTCCGCCGGGGCGGCCAGCGTCGGCGTGGCGGGCGCAAAACCCACCAGAGCCAGAGAGAGCAGCAAAGTTGCTGCAACTGCACGCCAGAGAGTTTTCATGATCTCGCTCCTGAAATGATTGACCGCAGACGTCGCCGGTTTTAGAGACAAACTCAACGAATGATGCGTGACAAAACTAGCCTTCAGTATATTTAGAAACCAATTTCGTGCTGGACAACAGGCGATTCCACGCCTGCCAGGCTCAGAGTCGGAAACTTCGGTGCTAATCGCTCGTCGGAAAGGCCACACAGTGTCCGCGTCACAACAGCCGCCGATTGTTTCAACACTCTAACATCCGGGCAGCCTCACTGCCCCGATAAAAGTATAAAATAAGTTAGGAAAAGCGCAACGCCTGAAGGTAAGATTGGACGCGCAAGCGGCGACTCAACAGGGAGGCCGTCGCTCTTGCGTAGGGCAAGCGCAGCACAAAGCGCCCTCAAATGAAGGTATCTTCGAGGTATTCTCGTCTGTCAGGTTTGTGTCGGGTGTTCAAAGGTTGGCTATGAGACTGCGCGCGTTCGCCCCACTTCTGCTCGTCGTACCGCTGTTATCGGTCGTCCCGTTGGCGCTGGCGCAGGATGACTGCGGCACCGGCGTGATGTGTATGGAAGTTGCGCTCGGCCTGCCTGACACGACCATGCGCGCCAATCCCGCGCCGGATGTCACCCAGATTCAGCCGGATGACAGCATCATTTTCGACAGCAACTATCGCCGCATCCTGACGGCGACCGACATCTACGACGCGCCAAATGGCAACGTTAGCGGCAAGCTCGATCCCGGCTTCAACTTTGTCACCGCAGGCGACGACATCAACGGCTGGACGTCGATTAATCCCGGTGAGTATGTCCATAGCGACGTCCTCGGCCCGGCGACTGTGTCGCGCTTCGCCGGTGTGACCCTGCCCGACACGCTCGCCTACCCGATGGGCTGGCTGCTGGTCAACGTCGTGCCGAGCCGCGCTCCCGGCATTGATCCGGTCGATGGCGACGGCGCGCTGCTGCGCTATACCAAAGTCAACCTGTTCAGCAACACGGTCGATACCAACGGCTGGACGTGGTATCAGGTCGGCCCCGACCAGTGGGTGAACCAGAAAGCTGTCGCCCGCGTGCTGCCGGTCGACCGGCCTGATGGCGTCGAAACCGACCGCTGGGTGAGCGTTGACCTGTACGAGCAAATCCTGATCGCCTATGAAGGCACGAAACCAGTCTTTACCACGCTGATTTCGTCCGGGTTGAAGGACTGGGAAACCAACGAGGGGCTGTTCAAGGTTTACGACCGCTACCGCCGCGCCGTCATGAGCGGCGCTGCCGGTCAGCCAGACTATTACTACCTGCAAGCAGTCCCCTACATCCAATACTTCGACCATGATATCGGCCTGCACGGCACTTACTGGCATGACGGCTTCGGCTATCGTCACAGTCACGGCTGCGTCAACCTGTCGATCATGGACTCGATGTGGCTCTACAACTGGGGCGCGCCCGGCGCTGACCCGGCTGCCCCGAACGACGACGGCATCAACGTCTACGTCTGGAGCAGCGGCGAGTACAAGTAAGGACTGAGCGCCGAGGACTGGGGACTGAGGAAGAAGCGCGAAGCAGAAATTTCTGCTTCGCGCTTCTTCCATTGTCGAACCGGCCTGCGACGCGCTATGATGATGTCGTCTTTTCACCCTCATCCTGGAGCAACCGCGCGTGCAGTTCACACGCCCCCAATCGAAACCCGGCACGCACAGCCAGCCACGAATTGTCGACGCGCTTCACGCCTTCATGGCGACCTACGGCTATACGCTGGTGGAGACGCCGATTATCCAGCCCGCCGAACTATTCCTGACCAGAGCAGGCGACCAACTGGCGACGCGCCTGTTCACCTTCGAGCGCCATAACGATGCGCTCGCCCTGCGGCCTGAATTTACCGCCACTGCCGCGCGCGATTACGTCGTCCATCATCCCGACAGCGCCCCGGTCGCGCGCTGGCAGTTCGGCGGGCCGATCTTCGACGATGACCCATCCCGCTCGGACGGCGAGTTCCAGCACGACAGCCTCGGCGCGGAGCTGATCGGCCTCGGCGGGTCGCTCGGCGAAGCTGAGGTGATCGGCATGGCGGCTCAGGGAGCGGCGGCGCTCGCTATCACTGGCGCGCGGCTGGTCATCGGCCATGTCGGCCTGATGCGTTTGCTGCTGTCGCGCTTTGCGCTCGACGCGCGCACCGAACGCTTTCTGCTCGGTCATCTCGACGCCATGAAAGACCCGACGCGCGGCCAACGTGATGTCATCGAGCAGTTCGACCGGCTGCTCGGCACTTCACAGGCGGCGCAGGCGATCCCCGAAGCTGCCGCCGAAAGCGAAAGCGAAACCGCCAGCGCGCAAAGCACGCAGGCGATGCTCGATTCCCTGCTCAATGCTGCCGAGCGCGACATAGCGATGGGCGGACGCTCGCGCAGCGACATCGTCCGCCGCCTGCTGCAAAAGCGCCGCCGCGCCAGCGAGCGCGATCAGGTCTTGCGCGCGCTCGACTTTCTCGAGAATTGGGGACAGATCGACGCGCCGCCGGACGAAGCTTTTGCGACCATTCGCGCGCTGATCGCCCATGACGACCGCGAAGCGCTCGACGCGCTGGCCGCATGGCAGCAGACGATTAAGCTTCTGAGCGCAGCCGGAATCAGCCCTGATCAGATTCGTATTCGGCCTGATCTGGCGCGAAGCTGGGATTACTATACCGGCGTCGTCTTCGAGTTGTATTCCGCCGAGGGCCTGCATCTGGCGGGTGGCGGGCGCTACGATGAGCTGCTGCGGCTGGTCGGCGGGCGCAGCGAAGTCCCCGCCGTCGGTTTCGTCTACTATCCGCAGCAGTTACAGGCCGCCGCGCCGCCGTCGCGCGAAGCCGAGCCAGCGGTCGTCACACTGGTCGCCCGCAGTGGACAGGAAGGCGCCGCGCTCCGCTGGGCGCAGGCGCTCCGTCAGGGCGGCCTGTCGGTCGCGCTGCTGCCGTCGGCACAGGCGGTCGAGCCGAGCCTGACCATCGACGGCGACCTGCTCCGCTATCGTGACGCCGATTACGGCTTCGACGATTTACCGCGCCTGATCGCGCTACTGAAATGACTCCTGCCATGACTGACCGTGTGACCCTTGCCCTGCCGAGCAAAGGCGCGATTGCCGAGCCGACGCTCAATTTCCTGCGCGACTGTGGTCTGCGCGTCGATAAGCCGAATCCGCGCCAGTATACCGGCACGATTCCGGCCATTAGCGCCGTTGACGTGCTGTTTCAGCGTGTAACCGACGTCGTCTACAAAGTCTCGGACGGCACGGCGCAGCTTGGCGTCACCGGCTACGACGTCGTCCGCGAACATCCGCACGAAGACCTGATCGTGATTCACGACGGCCTGCGCTACGGCTACTGCAAGCTGATCGTCGCCGTGCCGGAAGCGTGGGTCGATGTCGAGAATATGCTCGACCTGACCGACGTCGCGCTCGATTTCCGCGAGCTTGAGGGCCGCAATCTGCGCGTCGCCACGACCTACACCCATCTGGCGCGAGAATACCTGCACTCGGTCGGCATTCACCATTTCACGCTGGTGCAGGCCGAAGGCGCAATCGAAGCCGCGCCGACAATTGGCTACGCCGATATCATCATCGACCTGGCGCAGACCGGGACGACGCTGCGCGAAAACAACCTCAAGCCGCTCGACGACGGCGTGATCGTTGATTCGCAGGCGGTGCTGGTCGCCAATCGCAGGGCGCTGCGCCGCCCCGAAGTGCTGAACGCCGCCCGGATTCTGCTCGAATACATCGACGCCGCGCTGCAAGGCCGGAGCATGGTTCAGGTCACGGTCAACATGCGCGGTGAGGACGCAGCAAAAGTTGCGCGGGCGCTGGCCGCCAATCCGCTCACGCGCGGGCTGCAAGGGCCAACGGTCGCGCCGATCATCGGCGCAGCCGCCAGCGACGATGAGTGGTTCACGATCACCATCATCATCGACGGCGATCATCTGCTCGAATCGGTCGAGCATCTGCGCGCCATCGGCGGCACGCAGGCGACGGTGACGCCGGTACGCTACGTCTTTCTCGAACAGTCCGGCAGCTTCGCCCGCTTGCAGGAACGCCTTAAGGCTTGAGCGTGATGCGGAAGGTGCAAACGTCGTCGCACGGACGGCTTGACGGCGTGCTGATCCTCAGGCCATCCGCGCCCTGCGACCATGTCAGCGCTTGCTCCGAGCCGAGCATCTCAACGCGCTCGATTTTTTCCGCCGCCAGCGACCGGATTAGCGCCGTCTCCCCCGGCCAGCCGAATAAAAAGGCATAGACCACGCCCTCACGCGCCGTAAAGCGGATTTCGCCTGCGCTGAAACTCTGACGGTGATGCGCGTTGTCGGCCACTTCGAGGCGCGCCGTGCGCCGCTTCTGCCCTTCCCCGAAAATTCGCCACGGTCGCGTCCCATAGATCGCCTCGCCGTTGATTTTCAGCCACTCGCCCAGACTGAGTAAGACGCTGCGCGCTTCGCCAGGAACCGTGCCGTCAGCTTTCGGCCCGACATTGAGCAGCAGGTTGCCATTCTTGCTGACCACGTCAACGAGCATCTGCACGATCTCAGCCACCGACTTATAGCGGTCGTTCTCGACGTAGCCCCATGAATCGACGCTGATCGAGGTATCGGTCTGCCAGACGTTCGGCTGAATGGCCTTCAGATTTGCATGTTCGATATCACGAATAGCCGTGCCGCGCGGGAATGACTTAACCTTGTAATTGATGACCACGCCCTGATTCCACTCGTTCGCGCGGTTGTAATAATAAGCGGCAAACTTCTGCAAATAAGGTTGAAAGACGATCTGGTCGATCCACCAGTCGAAATAGATCACCTGCGGATGATAGTTGTCAACGATCTCGCAGCAGCGCGCCAGCCACTCGTCGAGGAAGCGCGCGTCCGGTCGCGGCTTCCAGTCGTGGAGCGCGCCAGCAGGCCGGTTGACCTCGATCCCCAGCTTGCCGAGCGCCGAGAGGCCAGAGCGGACGAAGCGGTTTTTCAGCCTTGTAGCGCGGCGTTTCCGCCTGCTTCCCCTGCCCTGCGTGACGGCAGGGCCGTAGAGTCCGGCATAGCGCGCATCTTGAACATCAGAATCATGCTCACGTCCATTGTTGAAATACCACCAGTTTTCTGCCCGATGATAGGACGCGCCGAAGATCATGTCGCGTCGGCGAACAGCAGCGGCCAGCTCGCCGATAACGTCGCGCTGCGGCCCCAGCTTCGCGGCGTTCCAGTCCGAATAGGCCGTCTCGTACATAGCGAAGCCATCATGATGCTCGGCCACCGGCACGACATAACGCGCGCCAGCCCGCTGAAACAGGTCGGCCCAGTCATCCGGGTCGAAGCGCTCGCCCTTAAACAGCGGGATGAAGTCCTTGTAGCCGAACTGTGCGCCCCATACTGCGCGGTGATGCCGGTAAACTTCGTGATCGGCCTGATACATCCAGCGCGGATACCATTCGTTATGATAGGCCGGAACGGCGTAGACGCCCCAGTGAACGAAAATGCCGAGCTTGCCATCGGCGTACCACGACGGCGGCGCATACTGCCGCAGCGAGTCCCACGCTGGCTCGAAATGCTCCGTTGACGGTGTCACGCCTTGATTCCCTTAATCCCCTGACCACAAAGGCGAGGGGTGAAAGATAGGCCGAAGGATATTCTGAGGTTTATCGAACCCACAGGAAAAGTCAGGATCAGCGAGCAATAGCGGCTTCGGCGGCGTCGAGCGCGCGGTCGATCAGACTGCGATTCCCGGCGCTGTCTGCGCCCATCTCGATTGCCATCGACAGGCCGAGCAGACTGATTTCCGGCGGGAAGCGTTCGGCATCGGTCAGGTTCATGGTCAGCAGCGGGCAGCACAGCAGCGCTGCCTTGAGGTAGGCGCGCCAGTCGGAGCGCAGCCAGCCGCGCGATTGGAGCAGGCGCAGCGTCGGCGTCAGCACCCGCTCGACCTTGCTGGACAGGAACATCTGCCGCACTGACGGCAGCGCATAATCATGATCGACGCGCCAGACAGCGCCATCGCGTGCCAGTGAAATTCGCGTCACAGCCTGCTTTTCGCGCGGGAAATACATCCACATAGCGAAAACGTTATGGAACAGCGGCTTGGTCAGGTCGAGCAGCGGATGATGCGTCCCGGCAAAGGCCGGGTCGAAATACACCAGCGGCCTGTCGGCGTGGAAAAACAGATTGCCATTGTGCGCGTCGCCGTGACCGACAATCGCTGGCCCCGCCTGCCCCGGATCGAGCAGTCGCAGCGCGTCGTCAATCAGTTCGTCAAATGTCCTGTCATAGCGCTGGCCGTTAATGACCCAGCGCGCGGCGCGGACACGGCGCATCGACTCGCTGCCGCCCGGCAGCGCAATCGAGACGTCATAGCCAGCATCGCCGTAGAAACGCGCCAGCCGCCCGCCCGCCAGCCGATGATAGAACAATTGATGAACAGGCTGCGCGGCGGCCTGGTCGGCGCTCTGCCAGGTCAGCGTTCGCTCGTAAATCCGCGCGAGGCCGTCGTCAGACTGGTTCTGCGCGGTCGTCAGCGCCGGGAGTGCGTCGTGCCTGCCGGTTTCAATCGCCCAGGCGACGTCGAACACCGACGGATCATCGATGACTTCGTAGACTAGAAGCTGCTTCCCAGCCTCGGTCGAGCTGTAAATCGGTCGGATAATCGGATAGCCCGCGTCGGCCAGTGTCTTCGCATGATAATACTCGCCGATGACGGTATCGGCCTCAGTATGCGTCTTGAAGAACAGCCGCCTGCCGTCGCCGAGCGTCATGAAGCCATTGAATGAGTTGAGCGACACCGCCAGCGGGCGCAGTTCGACCGCGACCACGTCGAGGCCGAGCGTCTCACGGATGAAGCCGAGCGCCAGCGACTCGGCCCGGCTTCGATTCGTCGATTGCAGCGCCTTGATCTGCTCGAGAACGTCGGCGCTCATAGGCCGAGGATCTGGTTACGCTTGCGAATGGCGAAGGCGTGTGCCGGGAAATCCTCATAGTCAGCCAGCGTGGTCGTCGTACCTTGCAGCCGCTGGTAGCCTTCCATCGACAGGTAGCCGACGCCGGTGCGCTTGAGGAAGTCCTGCACGCTGACTGACGAGAAGCTGCGAGCGAATCCGCCGGTCGGCAGAATCGCGTTCAGGCCGAGGCAGTAGTTCGCCGTCGGGATCGGCGTCAGCGGCCCCAGCAGAATCTCGCCTGCATTCTTCAGCTTGTTGAGCGTGATAAATGGATCATCGGTCAGGACTTCAAGATGTTCCGGCGCATACTCGTTGATGAAGGCAATCGACTCGTCGAGGCTGCCGGTCAGCAGCACGCCGCCATAGTTCGACAGCACGTTGTTGACGAATCCGCGCCGCCATTCGGGCAGTTCGGCGATGTAGCCAGGCAGAATCCTGAGCGCCTGCTCGGCCACATCGCGGCTGTGCGTGACCAGAATCGCCGCTGAATCGGGGCCATGCTCGGCTTCGACCAGCAGATCGAGCGCGGCAAGCCGCGGGTCGGCGTGTTCGTCAGCCAGAATAATCGACTCGCTCGGCCCCGCCGGAAGGCCGACATCGACCGTGCCATAGAGCAGCCGTTTGGCCGCCGAAACGTAGCTGCTGCCGGGGCCGACGATCTTATCGACCTTCGGAATCGTCGCCGTCCCGTAGGCCAGCGCGGCAATTGCCTGCATCCCGCCGACGACATAGACGTCGGTGACGCCGCAGATTTCCGCCGCGACCAGCGAGGCGTTGTCGGCGCGGCCTTCGGGTGTCGGCGGCGTGACGACGACGATCCGCGGGACGCCCGCGACCTTCGCCGGAGTCGCCAGCATGACCATGACCGACGGGAACGCGCCCTTGCCGCGCGGCACGTACAGGCCGACGCTGGCAACCGGCGTCACGCGCTCGCCCGCCATGATGCCGGGCTGCACTTCGGTGAACCACATCGGCTCCGGCATCTGCTCCTCATGGAAGCGGCGGACGTTATCGTGCGCGGCTTCGATGGCGGCGATCACTCCCGGCTCAAGCGCGGCGCGGGCGCGGGCAAAATCATCCGGCGTGGCGCGCAGCATCCCGACGGCGAAGTTTTTCGCGTCGAACTTACGCGCATACTCGACCACGGCGGCGTCGCCGTCCTGACGGACGCGGTCGATGACTTCCTGCGCCAGCGGGAACAGGTCGCGGATGTCTTTTTCGGCGCGGCGCAGCAGTTTCGCGCGTTTCTCCGGCGCGAGCGAGGCCAGCTCCATGAACTGAATCGACGAGGTGTTCTCCATGCGTTCATTCCCCTTGCAATAAAAACGTGGGGCTGACATCGCCCCACGCCACTGGATCTCTGCTGCTGTCCTGGCCGTTCTAAGCGTTCACGGTCGAAGGCTGTTCGTCGATCATCTGCGAGCGGCGTCGGCTGCCATCCCAGCGAATATCCGGCACGAGGATACTACGATGCGCCTCGATGCGGGCGCGATGCGGCAGCAGGTCGGTCAGCATCAGCCGCACCTCGGCGATCAGATCGCGCGTCGGCTGGTAGCCGAGGTCGAGCAGGTGCTGATGGTCAACCTGATAGTAATGGCGCTCTTTTTCCGTCCGTGGATTGTCGTAATGGCGAATTTCGACGTCGAGACCGACGGCCTTGCCCGCCTGCTGAATCTTCTGCGCCAGTTCCTCAATCGAGTAGGTTTCTTCAAGCTGGTTAAAGACTCGGTATTCGCCGTTGCGGGCCGGATTTTCGATGGCAAGAGTCAGGCATTGAATCGAGTCGCGCAGCGGCAAAAAGCCGCGCGTCTGGCTGCCTGCGCCGTAGAGCGTCAGCGGGTGGCCGATGACGGCCTGACAGCAGAAGCGGTTGATGGCTGTGCCGAAACACTGGTCGAAGTCGAGACGACTCCGCAGGCGTGGATCGTCGCCCATCGCGTCGATCTGTGTGCCGAAGACGACGCCCTGCATGATATCGGTCGCGCGCAGGCCCCAGATACGGCAGGCGAACATGGTGTTGCCGGAGTCGTGAACCTTGCTCCAGTGATAGAAGCTGCCCGCCTGTCGGGGAAATGGCAGCGTATCCTTGCGACCGCGATACTCGACCTCGAAGAAGCCTTCAGGAATATCGACGTTCGGCGTCCCATACTCGCCCATCGTGCCGAGCTTGACGAGGTGCGCGTCCGGGCAGGTTTCCTTCATCGCCCACAACAGGTTGAGGTTGCCGATGACGTTGTTCTGCTGCGTAAAGACGGCGTGCGCCTGATCGATCATCGAGTACGGCGCGGACGGCATCTCGGCCAGATGAACAATCGCGTCCGGCTGAAATTCGGCCAGATAGTCCCGTAGAAACGGATAGTCGAGCAGGCTGCCCTGTCGGAAGTTGAGGGCTTTACCATGATGCTCGCGGAAAGCAGTCAATCGTTCGTCGATGCTGTAGACCGGCAGAGCGCTGTCGCCACCAACTTCATTGACCCACTGGCGGCGCAGCAGTAAATCTGTCCCGGCGACTTCGTGACCGAGCGCGGTCAGATGCTGCGCCAGCGGCCAACCGAGGTAGCCGTCGATTCCGGCAATGAACACTCTCAAGCGAAACTCCTTCCCGTTGCCACGCCCGCCATTTATAACCTATGGCGGGCGCAGTTGCCAGAGCGCCGCGCAGCAGGACTGTCAGAAGCTCAGGCGTGATGGATTAAGGGCGTCTAGACTGCCGATGCGACCGGCTCAGGCTCAAATGTGCCGAGATAGCCGCGCGTCGCCAGCAGTTCGGCGTTGAGGATGCTGCACCCTGCCGCGCCGCGAATGGTGTTGTGCGTCAGCGCCGAGAATTTGTAGCCGAGCAGCGGGCAGGGACGCAAGCGCCCGACGGCAGTCGCCATCCCCTTGCCCACGTTGCGGTCACGGCGAATCTGTGGGCGATCCTGCCCGTAGAGATACTCGACCGGGCGTTTCGGCGCGCTCGGCAGCCCTTCGAGTCCCGGCTCGTTGTTCCACGCTTCAATGATGTCGTCGAGCGACGGCTGTGAATCCAGACTGACCGAAATATGAACCAGATGCCCATCAATCACCGGGACGCGGTTGCACGACGCGCCAAAGATCGCTGGCAGCCACTCGATATGGTCATTCATCAGCGTTCCGAGCATCCGTGGAATTTCGATCTCCATTTTGTGCTCGTCGCCGCTGACGTAGGGAATGACGTTGTCGAGGATGTCAAGCGAAGCGACGCCGGGATAGCCCGCCCCGCTGATCGCCTGCATACTGACCATATGGACTTTGCCGATGCCGAATTTTCGCAGCGGCGCTAGCGCCATCACGACCGGCATCGAGGTACAGTTGGAATTGGCGACCAGCGCCCCGGTCGTCCAGCCGCGTTGGCGCCGCTGGACGTCAATCAGGCCGATATGATCGGCGTTGGCTTCAGGCAGCAGTAATGGCACGTCTTCGACCATCCGGTTGAACGAGGCGTTGGTGCAGACGACGTGGCCGCGACCGGCTAACTCCACCTCAATCGGGTCAGCCGCTTCCTTCGGCAGCGCAGAGAAAATCAACGGCGAGTCGAAACTGGCGTCAAGCGGCTTGATCGTCAGATCGCGCACCGATTCGGGCGGGCTGCCGTCGAGTACCCAGTTGGTGTAAGCGCCATACTTCTGGCCCGCGCTGCGCTCAGAGCCGATGACTTCGGCCACCTTAAACCACGGGTGAGTCTCCAGCAGCTCGATAAAACGCTGGCCCACGGCCCCGGTTGCGCCTAAGACGGCGATCTTCAGTTTCTGCATCGTTGAGAACCCTTTACGTCTGAGGGTCGAGGATTGAGTCAGCGCATCCTCACATCGACCTTGAATACGGTTACGGTAAACGCGCGAGCGCGAAACATCGCGCCCCTGCGGAAGACGAGGCCGGAAGCTGGCCTCAACCGTGACTAGATGCCGACGGAACGAGTCTGGACGGCAGGATACGAGCCGAGCATCTTGACGAACGACGCGCGCTGGAGCAGCCGCGCCAGCGCTTCCTGAATGAGGGGGTCCTGCCAGTGGCCTTCAAAATCGACGAAGAAAATTGGCTCCCACGGGCGATTGCCACGTGGGCGCGACTCGATCTTGGTCAGGTTGATATTACGCGAGGCGAACTCCCCCAGACAATCGTAGAGCGCCGACGGCTGATGACGGGTAGCGAAGACGATTGAAGTCTTGTTGTATTCCCCGCGCGGCGGGTCGTCCTGACCGATGACGAAAAAGCGCGTGAAATTAAACGGCACATCCTCGATAGCGCTTTCAAGCACGTCGAGATTGTACAACTTCGCCGCCAGTTCGGTCGCCAGCGCGCCGGTGTTCGGCTCATGATCTTTCGCCAGGTCAGCCGCCGAGCCAGCGGTATCGTACCACGGCATCGGCTTCATCCTGTGTCGGCGCAGGTAAGCATCACACTGGGCCAGCGCCTGCGGGTGCGAGCGCACGAACTTCACCTCGTCAAGCGGCGTTCCTGCCGGAGCCAGCAGCGAATGATGGACGTGCAGAATCACCTCGGCCTGAATCCGCAGGTCGGACTCCATCAGCAGTTCATACGCCTGACTGACCGCGCCAGCCAGCGCGTTTTCGACCGGCAGCATCCCATAATGCGCTTTGCCGGAATGAATGGCCGCGAAAAGGTCAGTGAGGACGTCGGTCGGCAGTGGATCGACGGCATCGCCAAAATGCTGCAAAATCGCCAGCTCGGAATTTGCGCCAAGCACGCCCTGAAATGCTACTTTTTCCTTCACCTGCTGCCTGCTTCCCTTGTTCGCCGCGCGGCAAAAATCGTAGCATACGGCACGGGCAGCGTCAATCAGTCGTTCATCCTCACGCGCCGCGAATTGACACCGGGGCGGCTGAGGTATAGACTTTTATCAGATGACGGTTAGCATATTTATGGTCGGACGGTTGTAGCAATGCAGGAAACACGTCAGCTGATCCTCGAAATTCTGAGGGAACGCGGGCAGGCCACCGTAGACGACATCGTGAGCGATCTCCAGACACGGCGCGGGTCGATTACCGCCGTAACCGTGCGCCATCACCTGCTGCGGCTGCAGGAAGACAATCTGATCACCTCGCCGGAACTCAAACGGCGCACTTCGCCGGGGCGTCCGCAGCACGTCTACTCGCTGACGGAAAAAGCTGCCGAGTATTTCCCCAACAACTACCAGCAGCTCGCTGCCAGCCTGATCGAGCAAATCGGCAAGCAGGTCCCTGCCCCCGGCGTCAATGTGATCTTCGAGGGCATCGCCTCGCAGATGGCCTGCGACGCCAATATTCCCTGCCTGCCGCTGCGCCAGCGGCTTGAGCTGGTGGCCGAGTACCTGAGCCGTCAGGGTTATGATGCTAGCTGGCATGAAACCGAAGCTGACTTCATTTTGCAGACGGTCAACTGCCCCTATCACCACATCAACACCAGCGGCAATTTCGCGCTGTGCGAGATGGATATGCGCCTGATCGCCGCCCTGCTTGGAGTCGTGCCGCGCCGGATCGGTTACATGGCCGCTGGCGACAGCACCTGCGCCTATGCCATTCCCAAGCTGGAATCGCAGTTTACGGTCGAATAACTAACCAGCCCTCGGCACGGAATTTCCGTAGTCCGTCTGTGACGGCTAACCGTTTATTGACGATGCCCATGAGAATAATTGACGGTCGTCCGTTTCGGTGCTAGAATCGTCGGGTAAGATTATGAGCGCGTTGAGGAGACGACGATGGCTGTGAATGAAGCGTTGCGTGAAGAGCTTGAACTGATCCAGCCGCAGGTTGATACCGACACCGTCCTGACGGTCACTCCGGCGGCGGTCAACATCATCCATACCCTGCTGGAACAGCGCCAGATTCCGAACCATGCGCTGCGCGTGTTCGTCTCCGGCGGCGGCTGCTCCGGGCTTCAGTACGGCATGGCGTTCGAGGCCGCGCCGCGTGACTTTGACGCTGTGGTGGAAGAAGGCGGCGTCCGCCTGATCGTCGATCCGACCAGCCTGATGTACCTCAAGGGCGCGACGATTGACTACGTCGACAGCCTGATGGGCGGCGGCTTCCGCATCGAGAACCCAAACGCGGTGTCGGCGTGCGGCTGTGGTCACTCCTTCAAGACCGCCAGCGATGGCGGCGCGTCGGACTCGAGCTGCGGTTCGTGCAGCCACTAGCTCGCACAGTTCTGTAGACTTAAACAGCCGGGAATATCCCGGCTGTTTTTATTTCAGCCTGAAGCTGACACTAATGAGTCAGTTCAAACAGTAAGCCCTCACCTCCGACTCTCTGAGAGTGAGGGCCGAGGATCGTTTAGCGCCGAAGGATGCTGACGAGCAGGCCCAGCAGGCCGAGCGCAGCGAGGCCAATAATCGGGACAAGCGGCGGGAGGCTGCTCGGCAGCAGGCTGGTGAAGGTTTCGTCAGGCAGGTTGGTCGGCGTCGCCGCGCTGGACGGATCGAGGGTTGGCTCCGCCGTCGGCGCAAGGGCGGCAACGCCCGGCGGATAGGTATAGGTCGGCAGCGCGACCCGCTGTGTCGCCTGCTCGGTCGAGTTAGCCGCGTCGATGCCTTCGATCTGCATCGTGAACGCGCCTGACGTCACGGCCACCGCCGCGCCACCGGTCGCAGCAGCGTTCGCCAGGGCCGGGCTGGTGCGCGCCAGCGCCGTCTGCGTGAGGAGGCTGCCGGGAGTCATCGTCACCGCCGCGCCAGTCACCGTGGCGTCGATGTTGGCGGCCTCCGCGCCGATGTCGTCGAGCGACGTCACCGAGGGAATCGAGTCCGGGTCACCGTGAATCTGCACCAGCTCGCCGAAAATCCAGCCGCGCCGGGCTGGAGCAGGATCGTACTGAAACTCGATCCACTGATAGTAACGGCGAATGGCGTTGTAGTATTCGCCGGGCCGTACCTGCCCCAGCAGTTCAGAGGCGGGATCGGGCAGCGCGCGGACGTTCGAGACGCCGAGCGACTCGATCTGCACCGGGCCGAGCGGAGTCGCCGTGCGCGTCGGCGTCGCGGTCGCGTTTGACTGCTGCGCGCCGGGAATCGACTGGAACAGGTCAACCTGCACCGGCGTCGAAGTCGGGAAATTCTGGGCGGGCGCGTCAGCGCGCGCCTGCACGATCCATAAACTCAGCGCGGCCAGCACGGCCAGCATGAGCGTCAGTTGTCGCGTGAAACGCATAGTGATCCTGAACAAACCATTCAGACGAGCGGGGGAATTATAGCGCAGTTACCAGGTGATGTTATTGGCCGGGTCCTCGCGGCCCTGATCGGCGACGCGCTGATCGCTGCCCTTGACCATATAGCCCTGATATTCCTGCCCAGGCAGCCCCATCATCGTCCAGCCGCTCATCACCCAGGCCGGGCGCGGCTGGCTCGGCAGGCACTCGTCACACATCACCGGAATCCATTCGCCATTGTAGCGCCGCGCCATGTGCATGTGCGTGCCATTGGAGACGCCGCCTTCGCATGACGGATGGCCGATCCTGTCGCCGGGATTGACGCGCGTCCCGGCGGCGATCCGATCCTGCGCGGCCATGTGCAGATACAGGATCGTCCAGCCGGTCGATTCGTCGCCATCCCCGTCGAGATCGAGGATGACCGTGCCGAGCGCCGTCCGCGCGATCACGCCGGACGCCATCGCCGTGGCATAGAACTGCGAGACGTAGCAGCCTGAGGTGACGTTCGTCAGGTCATCGGGCGGCGCGAAGTCGATGGCCGACCATGAGCTGCCCTCACCATAGCCGCCATGCGGCCCGCCGGTGAAGTACCACAGCTGCCCGGCAGGAAACGGGAAGTCGAGCGGGGGCTGCTGCAAGTCCGGCGGGACGACCGGGTCAACCGCGCCGATGAACGGGTTGCCAAAATAGGCGTTATAGGTGCGGTAAAAACCGTCCTGACCGATCTGCTGCTGCCAGCTATCGACGGTGGTATTCAGGCTGAGGAAGTATTGCAGGCCGACCGTCCCGGCATTGAGTCCCGGCGCGTAGGTCAGGCGCGTCCCGTCGCTAAATTCGAGCGCTGTCAGGCCGCGATCTTTCCAGCCGTAATAGCCGGTATTCATCCGGTCACTGGCATAAGCCAACTGTTTATACAGGCCGCTGCGGATGAAGTTCGGGTCATTCACCCCCATCGGGAACTGCTTCTGATCGTCGGAGAGATTCGTCTGCGTCAGCCAGCCGCTCTTGAGTTCGAGCAGCGCCAGCAGCACGCGCGGATCGACGCTGTATTCGTAGGCAACGCGCCGGATCACGTCGGCGGCGCTGACCTGTTCGCCGTCGATGATGTCGGTCGCGTCATGAATGTAACCGGGCTGCTGGCTGACGAAAGCGGCGACGTCGAAGCCGTTCGCGCCGGGGCCGAAGACCATACGCGAATCGGGCATAATCTTGAAATTGCTGGTGCTGGCGGTCGGCGCGCCGGGAAGCTGAAGTACCTGCCCGACCGAGAGGACGTCGGGATTGACGAGTTGATTGACTCTGAGCAGGCTGTCAACCGAAATGCCGTTGGCGGTGGCAATCGAAAAGAGCGTGTCGCCTTCCTGCACCACATACTGCTGATTGCCCGTTGCCCCAGTCGCCAGCGCGCGTGTCGGGTCAGCGGTCGGGTTGGTGTAGGGAACCCGCGGCATCGGCGCGCCTGCCGTCTGCGGGACACCGGGTGGCAGCCCTGCCTGCCCCTGAGACTCGCTCTGCCCATCCACTGGCGGCGGAACGACTCCCGGCGCGCCGGGAAAGGTCGCCGTAATCACGATTACGTCACTCTGGTTGCGGACGCACGAGGCAGTCAGCAGGGCCAGACACAACACAGCAAGCAAACGAATCCGCATAGACTAATCGCTTCGGTAAACCCTCACCCACGGCCCCTTCGCGGCCTCGCCTCAGGACGAGGGAGAAAGAGCGGCGCAGGTTTTTCAGTGATTGCCTCAAGCATAACCTACCGGAAGCTCCAGACGCCAATCGTGCCTTCCGCGACCGAGAGCGGGACGGTGTCCTGCCGCGAGACGTCGAGCAGCGTAATCACCGGCTTATCGCCAGCCTGGACTTCGCTGTAAATCAACTGCTGGCTGTCCGGCGACCAGACGCGGTGACTGTGCGCGAACTGATCGAAGTAGGTGAGCATATACACTTCATCGCGCGTCGGCAGGAACGGCGGATAGGTGCGCGTCGAGCCGGTCGAGACGTCGAGCACCGTCCACGCCAGCCCGGCCTGCCCCTGCTGGAGCGAGGCCATGACGCCGCGCGGGCCGCTAGCGCTGAAGCTGCCCGGCGGCGTGACGCCTGTTGTCAGCGTCAGATAGGCGATCCGATGGCTGTCCGGCGACCAGAAATAGGCCAGCACGCCGCTTGAAGGGCTGCGTGTCAGGGTTTTGCCCGTCACGGCGTCGATGACCATCAGCGGCCCCTGCCGGTCGTCGTAAGCGATGGCATTCCCATCCGGCGACCATGAGAACGACACCGGGCCGCGCAGTTTTGTCGCCACTGTGGTCGTCCGGGTGTCAGCCGAGATGACCAGATCAGTCGAGGAGCCGTCAGCGTTGAGCGCGCCGAACAGCAGGCGGTCATCGACTGGCGACCAACCCGGCGAGAGGAACATCCCCGGCGTCACTGGCAGCGAACTGACCACCACGTTGGTCTCGACGTCGTAGACATCGAGGCGGTTGTTGTCGCGCTGCCAGAGCATCTTCGTCCCGTCAGGACTCCAGCTAAAGTAAAATGGCGCGCCCGCCCCGGCGATCCGCGATAAGGCCGCTGCGCCGTCACGGATGATCTCGACGAACAGCCCCTTCTGATCGCTCAGGAGTACCGCCAGATCGCGGCAGTTGGCCGAGTCGGCACAGTTCTGTGGCGACCAGTAAGCATAATTGAAAATCTCGCCATCTCCGCTATAAATCACGCTGCCGGGTTTACCATCCGCCGAAACGAAAACGTCGGTCGTCTCAATCGCCCCACTCGCGCCAATTGAGGAACGAAAATAGGCCAGACGGCCATCGGTGGCCCAGGTCGGCCACTGGTAAAGCAGGAGATGATCGCTGTTCGGCCCGGCATCGTCGGTCAGGCGGGTCGTCGTGCCGCTGCCGTTGAGCAGGTAGATGTTGTAATCCTTACCGACATAGGCGATCTGGCCGGTGATCGTCGGCAGGGCGGTTCCATCCTGCGCCGACGCAGCGCCCAGACCGCAGCAGACCGTCAGCAGGATGATGAGAACCAGACTCATTTTACGCATGGCATCGCCCTCATCCTTAAACCGGAGTAGGCACTGACAGGCAACGATTGTATACTTACCTGTCAGAAAGTCGAACCATTTGACCGGCGCGGCAGGGCCGTCCGGCTTCTCCAGGAGCAGTTTCAATGACCATGACGCGCGATGAAATCGCCGGGATTTTCCCGGAACTGGTGGCCCATTTTAACCCGCAGAAGGCGCAGGGAGTCGAGGCGCGCATTCAGTTCGAGCTGAGCGGCGACAACGGCGGCTCATGGTGGCTCAACATCAATCAGGGCGAAGTCACGACTGGCGAAGGCCGGATCGACAGCCCCCAGATGACGATTAAGGCGAAGGCTGACGACTACGCCGCGATGGCACAGGGGAGCCTCAACCCGATGCAGGCATTCATGAGCGGGCGCGTCAAGGTTCAGGGCGATATGGGCATGGCGATGCGCTTCATGACCATGTTCAACCTCTAGCCCTCAACTTCTCCACTCGCTGACAGCAATCAAAAACGCCGTCCGGTCAATCGACCGGACGGCGTCTACGCCTGAAGCGCAGCGCGCTGCTTAGTCGTCCAACGACATGAAGCTGAAGTCGCCACCGACCAGACTGGCGTTAGCGATGGCGTCGGTGACAGCCTCATAAAGCTCCGTATCATCCTCGCCGTCCTGCTTGAGCCGATCCGCCAGCATATTCAGCGCGCGAGTTGAGTCCCGCCCGCCGATTTCGCCGAGCGACCAGACGGCCACCTCGCGGATTTCCTGCTCGTCCTCAAAGGCGATGCGTACCAGCTTCGCTACGGTGTCTTCCAGCTCCAGTTCGCCCGCCGCGCGGGCCGCCTCGAAGCGCATCGCCGGATCGTTACTGTTCAGCTCGCGCGCAACCGTCGGCCCCCAGACTTCGTCCGCAGTCCGCCCCATCGCAAAGACGGCGCTGTAACGCATCAGCGGTTCCTGACTCTCATACGCTTCGGCGATGGCGTCAGGGACGATCTCATGGCTGCAATTGGCAATGGCTTCCAGCGCGCGGCGGCGTACATCGAGGTCTTCATCCTCATTGGTCAGCAGGTTGACGGCAGCATCCTGAGCGCGAGCCGTCTCGCGTTCGGGCAGTTCGCCTAGCTCGCCCGCCAGAATGAAGCGACCGAGCGCGCTGGCGGCTGCCGCGCGAACAGCAATCGCGTCGTCCCATTGCGCCTTATCGATCAGTTCATCCATCAACGACAGCGACTCATCATCAAACAGCAGGTCGATGGCGGCCTCGCGGACGCCAGCATCATCGTCGTCGAGCGCATAGCGTCCGAAAGTGTTGTAGTCCAGTTCAAGATTGGATTCGCTGCTCTCGGCCATCAGGTCGATCAGCTTGTGCCGATAATCGGCAGGCAGGCGCTCCCAGACCGGCTGAATGCGCGCCATGTCGGACTCGGAGATATTCGACAGGCCGTAAAACACGGTCGCGGACACTTTCGAGCCGTCTTCGCCTTCACGCAGCGCCGCAATCACACTGTCAACGTCCGGCTGCTGCGGACGGGTTTCGATGTCGAGTTCGTCTTGTTCAGACATAGTTGGTCTTTCTTTATCTCAACAGGTTGGTAACCGGGTTGATGAGGTCGTTGAGCACCAGCACGACCATCGCCGAAAGCAGGAGCGCCAGCCCGACCAGATGGACAAGGCCCTCACGCTCCGGCGCAATCGGTCGACCGCGCACGATCTCGATCAGCACGAACAGGATGCGGCCCCCATCGAGCGCCGGGATCGGCAGCAGGTTGGTCAGGCCGAGCGCGATACTGATGACCGCGATGAAGTTAAGGAGAATTGTCGGCTGATTCTGCTCGACGCTCTCCTGAAGGAAAACGCCGCCCATCTGACCGATGCCGACCACGCTGACCGGGCGGGCTGCCTCAGGCGAAAGCGTCCCCTGAATAAGCTGCGCCGGAACGTTGACAATCGTGCCGAGAACGTCGCCAACCCGCGCGAACGCATACTGGAACGCTGCGCCGAGCGGCTGCGGCGTCAACACCTGCTGATCGGGGCCGGGTTCGATCACCAGGCCGGACGTCGCGTCAACCAGCGCCGAGCCTTCGGTCGAAGTGACTCCCATCGAGCCTTGATTTTCCGGCGGATGCTCGCGCGGCGTCAGCGAAACTGTCAGCGTCTGGTCGCCGCGCCGGAGCGTCAGCGTGACTTCCTTGCCGAGGTTCTGCTGGGTCATCGTCCGCAGGTCACCGAAGGTGGTGATGCGCTGGCCGTTAAAGGTTTCGATCAGGTCATTCGGCTCAATTCCCGCTTTATCCGCTGGCGAGTCTTTCGCCACATCGAGAATGATCGGATAGGCCGCGCTGGACGGATTCACGCCCGCAGCGGGCGTGAACGTGATTTGCTCTCTAGCCGGATCGGCCTTCGGATCGGTCGCGTTCGGGCGCAGGACGCTCAACGTGACCGGCTGGCCGCCCGCCGCCTGAAGATGGCTGAGGAAGTCGAGATTATCGCTGAAGTTCTGGCCGTTGACCTGCTCGATGACGTCGTTGGCCTGCAACCCCGCCTGCGCCGCCGCCGAAGTCGCTGGCAGGTTGGCAACAATCACCCGCCCGCCTGTGACCGTCGGCAGGCCGATCAGCGCGACGACGGCAAACAGGACGACCGCCAGCAGAAAATTAGCAAACGCGCCGCCCGCGAAGAAAGCGATCCGCGCCAGCCGCCCCGCTTCGTTGACCGACTTAGTCTTGCCGATGCCGCGCGACTCCGCCTCAAGGCGGTCTTCTTCGACGGCTTCATTGCCAAGCTGATGGACCATATCCTCGCCGAGCGGGCGGACAAAACCGCCGAGCGGCAGCCAGTTCAGGGTGTAATCGGTGCCGTGATAGGTAAACAGCTTGGCCAGGCGCGGCGGCATCCCGATCCCAAATTCAAGGATGGTGATGCCGACGCTTTTAGCCACCAGAAAGTGACCCAGTTCATGAATCAGTACAGCCGGAATCAGCACCAGCACAAAGGCAACGATTGCGGAAAGCAAGTCGTTCCCGACAAGGAAATTCAACATCAGGCGGCGTCCTCAGTGGATAGGATGAAGAGCAGAGAGTACATCCTACACGAACTTTACTCAGCCATTATGCTCGATCAGTGAGTGATGCGTTCTGGCCGTCGAAGGCTGAAAGCTCTCCGGGTGCGAAGCCTCCCTGAGGGAGCTTGCGACCGAACGGGACTGGCAAAGCCAGGCCCCATTCAGAGGACTCTAAACGCAAAAAAATCGGTCTTTCAGCCTCTGGCAGCGACGCCAGGGCAATGTCGATCTAGCACAACGGCCTACTCAGCATTATAAGGGCGCGCGGAAAGCGTAACAAGTCGCTTTCATCAAGCCCTAAGCGCAGCCTTATACGGTAGAGATCACAGTCGCTGGCCCCCCTGCCCCCGCCAGCCTGACCTGTACAACTTCAGACAGCTTCTGGAGGCCCGCGCTTACCGCCTCAGCGTCTTTTCTGATACAAATACAATGGACGTTCGGCCCGGCATCGAGCGTGTAACAGACGCTCAGGCCTTCGGCGCGCCAGCGGCGGACGCGCTCCATGACGGTCAGCGATCCCGGCTGCCAGTAGAACAGCGGCGGTCGGCTGGTCATCATGACGGCGTGCATCAGGTTGCTGTCGCGCTCGACGACTTCGGCAAAGGTCGGAAAATCGCGCGCCAGCAGCGCTGCCCTGCACGTCGCCAGCCGGTTTTCTGCCCCGGCGACACGCGCCGGTTGCAGATCGCTGGTCAGCGCCGAACGGTGGCCTTCGGTCGAGCCGGTGGCTTTGTGCGCGGTGCTGACGACAGCCACCACATCGACCAGTTCCCAGTAATCTGGCGGCGCGATGCTCTCGGCGAACGACTCCTCGTGACTGTCGGCAGCGTGCCACTCGACGAAACCAGACGGAACCGAGCGCGCCGCCGAGCCAGAACCGAGCCGCGCCAGCGTCGTCAGTTCGCGCTCGGTCAGCGTCGCGCCTGCCGCCGCAACAGCAGCGACGGTCAGCGCAGCGAACGAGGACGCTGACGAAGCAATTCCCGCGCCAGTCGGAAAGTTGTTAGCCGATTCGACGCGGGCGTGAGCCGTCAGGTCGAGCCGACGGCGAATGACGTCGAGCTGCGCGGCGACCCGGTCGCGCGCCGCGCCGGAATCCGAATGGCCGTTCATGATGAACGTATCGGCTTTCAGCGTCTCGTCCCAGGTGACGGAAGTCTCGGTAAACAGACCATCGAGGTTCATACTCAGGGATGAATTAGACGGCAGACGCAGCGCGTCGTCGCGGTTGCCCCAGTATTTGATAAAGGCGATATTGGCGCTTGCGCGCGCGGTGGCAGTCTGAGCCAGCATCAGTCGGGAATGACCTTTCGGTAGACGCTTGCATAGGGTCGAGGTTATTTTACCATCTGGCGAACGTGAACACTGGAATCAGCGCATTTCCGGCGTCAGGTTTCGTTTTGTTGTACGATCAAGCGCGTGACGGCATCGCGCCTGCCCTGGCGCGATGTTATCCTTTTCCGGCTCAGAGCCGGGTTATAATAAGGCTTTCGAGCGCTTTATCCGTACTCCTCTGGAGCTGACATTGCAACCTGTCATCGGTTTGATCCGCGCGATGCGCCCGCGCCAGTGGACGAAAAATGCGCTGGTGTTCGCGGGCATCGTCTTCGACGGTCAATTATTCCTCGTCTCGTCCTTCCTCGGCGTGCTGGCGGCCTTCATCCTGCTCTGTCTGGCGTCGAGCGCGATTTATGTCATCAACGACCTTGTCGATGTCGAGAGTGACCGTCAGCATCCGCGAAAAAAATTCCGCGCGATTGCGTCCGGCCAGCTCCCGCTGCCGCTGGCGCGGGCTGCCGCCGGAGTGCTGGTCGTCCTGTCGGTGGCGCTGGCGATCCCGCTCAGCCCCTGGCTGGCCGGGTTGATCGTCATTTACCTGATTCTGCATCTCGCCTACGCTTTTTACCTCAAGCAGATCGTCATCATCGATGTGTTTGCGATTACGGCGGGCTACGTCATTCGCGTCGCGGCGGGCGTGGCTGTCGTCCACGTCGCCAACTTTTCGCCCTGGCTGTACGCCAGCACCGCCTTGCTGGCGCTGTTTCTGGCGATCAGTAAGCGGCGGCAGGAGCTGCTGCTGCTAGCCGATAAAGCCGGGTCGATCCGCGCCACCTTCAACCACTACAACCTGCCGCTGCTCGACGACATGCTGCGGATGGTCATCAACGGCATCCTGATTACCTACATCCTCTACACTATCGAAGCGCCGACTGCGCGGCTCGCAGGGACGAATCTGGCGCTTCTGACTGTCCCCTTCGTCCTCTACGGCATCTTCCGCTACATGTACCTGATGCACGTCAAAGGCGAAGGAAGCGCGCCCGACGAAGTGCTGCTGCGCGACCGCCCACTGCTGGCGGCAATCCTGCTCTGGGGATTAACGTTCGTCGTGATTCTGTATGTGCCTCATGCCCGTTGAGGTCGCGCCGATGGTCAGCGCCAGCGCCCCCGCGAAAATCATCCTGTTCGGCGAACACGCCGTCGTTTACGGCCAGCCCGCGATTGCCGTTCCCCTGCCCGACCTGCGCGCCGAAGCGACCGCCGAACCGGGAGAACCGGGCAGCGGCCTGCGGATCATTGCTGCTGACCTCGATCAAGCCCTGCCGGTCGATATTTCATCGGAGCTGGTTGATAACGCCCTGACGCTGACGGCTCGACTGCTGCTGCGCCGCTTCGCCCTGCCCGCCCCTGATCTTCGCGTTACTCTGCGCTCGCAAATTCCGATAGCAAGCGGCCTCGGCAGCGGCGCGGCGGTTTCGGCGGCGCTGGCGCGCGGGCTGGCCGCGCAGCTTGGCCTGCCGCTCGACAACGCCGCCCTGAGCGAGCTGGTGTATGAAGTTGAGCGCGTCCATCACGGCACGCCGAGCGGCATCGATAATACCGTCGTAGTTTACGAGCAGCCGGTCTATTTCGTTCGTGGTCGCCCGGTCGAGCGCCTCAAAATTGGCGCGCCGTTTCAGGTCGTCGTCGGCGACACCGGCCATAGCTCGCTGACCCGACTGACAATCGGCGCCGTGCGCGAACTGGTCGAACGCAGCCCGGACATTATCCATCCCATTCTCGATCAGATCGGCGCGCTGGTGGACGAAGCCCGCGCCGCCATCGAGTCCGGTCAGGCGGCAGCGCTCGGCCCGCTGATGATCCGCAATCATGCCCTGCTTCAGATGCTCACCGTCTCGTCGCCAGAGCTGGATAACCTCGTGCAGGCAGCGCTCGATGCGGGCGCGCTCGGCGCGAAGCTGTCCGGCGGCGGGCGCGGCGGCAACATGATTGCGCTGGTCACGCCGGAGACACGAGCGGCAGTCGAGGCCAGTCTGAGCCGTGCGGGCGCGGCGCGCGTCCTCTCGACCACCATTCGCTGACGCGAAGGAGAAATAAAATGCTGACGATGGTCAAACTCGGCGGATCGCTCATCACCGATAAACGAGTCGAGGGCAGCTTCCGCGCGCCGGTCATGACCCGGCTGGCCGAGGAAATCGCGGCGGCGCAGTCACTCCGCCCCGACCTGCGGCTGATTCTTGGACATGGCAGCGGCTCTTTCGGCCACGTCACCGCGCAGCACTATGGCACGGCGCAGGGCGTCTGGACGCCGGAAGGCTGGCGCGGCTTCGCCAGAGTCGCCAATATCGCCGCAGAGTTGAATACGCTGGTGACGCGCACGCTTGAACGAGCGGGCGTCCCGGTCTGGCGGATTCAGCCGTCAGCGTCGGCCATCAGCAGCAGCGGCGTGATTCAGAACATGGCAATCGAGCCGATTCATCAGGCATTGCTCCATGATCTCGTGCCGCTGGTCTACGGTGATGTCTCGCTTGACGACGCGCTCGGCGGGACGATCATCTCGACCGAGACGATCTTCGTCCATCTGGCCGGGCGGCTGGAAATCGACGAGATTCTGCTGGTCGGCGACGTGGACGGCGTCTACGACGTCGAAGGCCGCGTCGTGCCGACGATCACGCCGAGCCAGTTTGAGCGTGTTAAGGCTGATATCGGCGGCTCGGCAGGCACGGACGTGACCGGCGGGATGTACAGCAAAGTCAGCGATATGCTGCGGCTGGTACAGAAGCACCCGAATCTCCGCATCCGCATCTTCGGCGGCACGCGCGAGGGCGAGCTTCAGTCGGCGCTGCTCGGCAGCGCCGACTCCGGCACGCTGCTCAAGGCAGACGCGCCGCCTTCAACCTGACTGCTGCGAGGGATGGCTAAGGTTATTCTGCGGACGCATGATCTTTCGTCGGGGCGCGATCTTTCGCGTCCGTCGTCCCTCACCCCGGCCCCTCTCCCGGCGGGCGAGGGGTGAAAGAAAGTAACCGGTCATCGCTTCCGTCGGCGCGTGATCCCTTGCGTCTCTACGGAAGCGATGGCCCGTCACGGTCAGTCGTCGCGCGATTGACGATCCAGACCAGCAGAGTGATCGCCAGCCCCGGCGCGGCGCTGATCCACGGCGCGGTACGGAATGCGACGCGCCCCTCGGCCAGCATTGCGCCCCAGTCCGGCGCGCCGAGGTCGCCGCCGAGGCCGAGGAAGCTCAGAGCGGCGCTGTTGAGTACGCTGTAAGCAAAAATCACGCCCGCGTAAGCCAGCAGCGTCGGCGCGATGTTCGGCGCGATGTGGCGGGCAAAAATACGCCAGTCCGACGCGCCGAGCGCCCGCGCTGACTCGATGAACGGCAGGTCGCGGACCGCGCGAACTGCTCCGCGTGTGACGCGCGCAAAGGGCGCGATCAGGGCGATACCGGTCGCCAGCGCCAGCGACAATGCCCCCGTGCCGAGCAGCGTCATCACCACCAGCGCCAGCAGCAGCGTCGGGAAGGCCAGCAGCGCGTTCGTCAGCAGGTCGAAGCCGCCCCACCCGACCATGCCGAGCAGCGTCCCGATGCCGACGGCAATCGCCGTCGCCAGCGCAGCGATCAGTATCGTCCGCTGACCGCCATAAAGCAGCCGACTCCAGACATCCCGTCCGAGCCGATCCGTGCCGAGGACGTGGACGCTGTCCGGCGGAGCCAGCGCGCCTGCCGGGTCGGTCGCCATCGGGTCAGCGGGCGCGAACAGCGGCGCGATCAGGATCAGCAGCAGCAGGCCCGACGCTGCGACCAGCGGCCAGCGCGCGTTCACGATGACACGCGCGGATCGGCCAGCCGATAGAGGCCATCAGCAGCGGCGTTGAACAGCGTGTAGGCGACCGCCGACAGGACAACGATTCCCTGCACCACCGGGTAATCCTGCCGCAGGGTCGATTGCAGCAGCAGCCGACCGAGGCCGGGGCGCAGGAACAGCGTCTCAGTGATGACTGCCCCGCTGATGAGAAACCCGGCTTGCAGCGCCGTCACAGTGATGACCGGCAGCAGCGCGGCGCGCAGGACATGGCGGCTGAGGATGACGCGCTCTGACAGGCCCTTCGCGCGAGCCGTGCGAACAAAGTCGGCGGCGAACAGCGCGCCGACTCCGGCCTCGGTCACGCGGGCAATCGCGCCTGAAGCCGCGAAGCCCAGCACCGCCACCGGCAGGATCAATTGATCGAGCGCGCTCTGGCCGGACGGCAGCCGAAGCAGGACGGTCACGACATAGATCGCCAGCGTGCCTGTCCAGTAGATCGGCGTACTGAGCGACAGGCCGGTGATGAGCCGCGCCGCCGTGCTGACGCCAAAGCCGATGTCGAGCGCGCCAAGCGTGCCGAACAACAGGCCAAGCATCAGCGCCAGCGCCAGCGACGGCAGCGTCAGCGCCAGCGTTGCCGGAAGCTGCTGGCCGATCATCTCGCTGACCGGCTCACCGCCGAGCAGCGAAAGGCCGAGGTCGCCGCGCAGCAGACCGGCCAGATAGCGGCTGTATTGCAGCGGCAGCGACCCGGTCAGTCCGTACAGCTCGCGCTGCTGCTGAAGGTCAGCAGCAGGCGCGCCGCTGTCGATGAGCTGCGATTCAATCGCGTCGCCGGGCAGCACGCGCAGCGCGAAAAAGGCCAGCGTCGCCGCCAGCCAGATCACGCCGAGCGTCGAGAGCAGTCGTCGAATCATCAGCCATTGTTGAGCGTGGCATTATTCAGGAGCGGGAACCAGCCGAACGGGTCGTAGCTCAGGCCGCCAATGCTGGCGCTGGCTCCGTTGAGGTTGACCTGATCGCGGATCGGCAGTACCAGCGCCTGATTCATGATGATCGCCTGCGCCTGCGCGTACAGGTCGCCGCGCGCGACCGGGTCGGTGGCCTCAACCGCCTTGTTGAGCAGGTCGTCAAGCTGCGGGTCGCTGTATTTGCTGTAGTTATTCGCCGCGCCAGTGGCGTAATACTGGCTGAGGAATGACGGATCAACGCCGTAAGAATTGAAGGCCACCAGATTGTAATCGCCCGCCTTAACGGCGTCATTGAGCGCGCCGACCGTCGGCACGGCGACCAGATTGACCTTAATGCCGAGCGTCTTCCACTGATCCTGAAGCAACTGCGCGACCTGGGGCAGCAGGCCCCACGGCGGCACGATCACCTTGATCGCCAGATCGACACCGCTGAAGTCGAGGATGCCGTCACCGTTGGTATCCTGATAGCCCGCCTGCTGGAGCAGCGTTTGCGCCTGCGCGGTATCGTGAGCGTAGCTTCCGACGACGGCCTTGCTGTAGTAAAGTGTGTTGGCGGTCAGCGGCCCCCAGGCAATCGGCGAGAAGCGCTGAAAGACGGTATCGACAATCGCATTGCGGTTCGCGCCGTACAGGAGTGCCTGACGGATTTGCAGGTTATCGGTCGGGTACTGCTGCGTATTGAGCAGGAATTGCAGCGGCTGACCGGCGATTGGAACCGGCAGAAGCTGCACCGTGTTGTTGCCGGTCAGCGCGCGGGCATCGAGCGGCGGCAGTTCGCCCATGACCTGGGCTTCGCCGTTTTCGAGCGCCAGCGAGCGCGTCGCTTCGTCCTCGTAGAAGCGAAATTCGACCTCATCAATCGAGTTCGGCACGGCGGGCTTATAGAAAGCTGGCCCCCAGACATAGTCGGGGTTACGACGAATCACGAGTCGATTCCCCGGCACGTACTCGACGAACGTAAACGGCCCGGTTCCGACCTGATGGAACTGGTAGCGGTTATTCGAGTATTGTTTGAAGGCCGTCGGACTCGCCATTCCGAGGTAAACCTGACTGAGCGAATCGAGCAGCGGGCTGTACGGCTCGGACAGCGTCAGGCTGATAGTGCTGTCGTCGATGATCTGATAGCTCTGATACGGGCCAAGCATGAATCGGGCCTTTTGCGAGGCGGTCGCCGGGTCAGTGATGCGGTCGAGGTTGGCGCCGACGGCTGCCGCGTTGAACGGCGTTCCGTCGTGGAATCGGACATCCTGCCTGAGTTTGAAGGTATAAGTACGGCCATCATCAGAAATCGCCCACGACTCGGCCAGACCGGGGACAAACTCGCCGGTTGTCGGGTCGCGGTAAACCAGCGTATCGTAGACCGAACGCAGGGGAATCCCAAGCTCGGACGAGGCATTGATCTGCGGGTCGAAGCCGCTCGGCAGCAGGGTCAGCCCGTAGACGATCCGGTTATGAGCCGCTTCCTGTTTCGCCTGGCCGACCGATGAGCAGGCCACAAGGATCATCGCCATGACGGCCAATGTCAGCACGCGCCGATTACGACGACCGATCATCTTTCACCTTTTCGGGCTGGATAGTGTGCGATAGGATTGAAACAGAGAGAAAGTGCTGAGGACTAAGGACTGAGGACTGAGTAAGAACAGCCAGGGCCTTCAGCGACTCTGGAATTTACCTGCGCTCAACACTCATTGCTCGGAACCTTTCTCGACGGAGTATAGCGAAGTTAACACGAGAAGGACAGAGGCCGCGTGGCAAGTTATAATCCGCGCTTTTTGACACCGCCGGAAGAGGAAGCCGTCTTCCCCTATCGTCGGGTGTGGCGCAGCTTCGCTATCGAGATCATCGGCCTGCTGGCGCTGACAGCCGGGCTGTTTGCCCTGTTCGCCGCCACTCAGGCGCGTGTGCCAGATCGCTTCGCGCTCGCGGTCAACGTGGCAATCGCTGTCGTGCCACTGGCGCTGTGGGCCGTTTTTTCACTCTGGGCCGAGCGCGCCGTACCAGAGCCGCGCCGCCGCCTGCTGGCCGTAATGGTCGTCAGCGCGCTGGCGGCCAATGCCGTCGGCCTGCCGCTGGTCAACAACGTCATGCAGGTTGAGCGCTGGCTGCCGATGGCAAGCGCGCTCACCCGCATCGTCGGCTACACCTTCACCGTCGGCATCGTTCAGGAAGCGATTAAGTACACCGTCGTGCGCTATATCGTCTGGCCGGATGGCTTCCGTACCCGCGCCGACGGTGTCGCTTACATGGTAGCGGCGGCAGTCGGCTACGCCACGGTCATCAACCTGAGCTTCGTCCTGACGACTCCCGGCGCGACGCCCGACGTGACGGCGCTGCGCGTTTTCGACAATCTCGCCATTCAGTACGCGGCCAGCGCCCTGATCGGCTACGGGCTGGCGGAAGTGACCTTCAGCCGCCCATCGCCGCTGCTGCTGACACTGACGCTGGCGCTGGCTGCGACCGTCAACGGCATCGCCATCCCGCTGCGCGCCGGTCTGGTCAACGCCAGCCTGACCTTCCGTACCAGCGTCAGCCAGCCGCTGCGCGGCCTCGGTTTCTCGGCGGCAGTGGTGATTGGTCTGGCCGTAGTCATCGCCTTCCTGATTCAGAACGCCGACCGCGCCGACCGGCAGGCAGCGGCAGGGAAAGACCAGTAATAAGTGATGAGTCAAGAGTGATGAGTCGAATACAAGATCCGCTGCCTGAGTCCGTTGCCGCGCCCTCAGCTTATGCGCTTATATCGCCGCAGGCTCAAAGCTTGCGGCTACCAAACCCTGAAGGGGACTCAAACGCAGGGGAAATAATGCTGCCGCTGAAGCATGATCTCTTACGCACCACGCATCACTCACCACTCTTTACCTCTCACCTGTCATGACGACGATTATCGAAACCAATATCCGCGAGGCGGAACTGTCCCAGCGCCAGCGCTGGAGCCATTACTTCGCGCTGGCCTTCGGCGTACTCGGCATCATCATCGGCATCAACCTGCGCGACACGACCCTTAAGGCGACCACCTTCTATCAGGACACCCGCGCCGGAATCCGCGCCTTTTATCCGCAGAACTGGCTGATCGACACCAGTAGCGCCAGCAACATCTTCAGCGTGTCAGATATCAGCGTGCCGGGCTACAAGACGACCATCCGTGTCTCTGCTGTGCCGATCAGCGCGGAGACGACCGCTCGCAACGTCCTCGAAGAACTGACACTCAATCGTTCGCAAACGCTGGCTCAGTACAGCGTCTTTACGATTGGCAGCTATCCCCTGCCTGACAACCCGGACGCCATCTCGATGCAGTACGCCTTCGCATCCGGCGAATCCGACCCGTTCCTGTCCGGCCTGCCAAGCGTCGTGCGCGGGCTGGACGTGCTGGCGATCAAGCGCGGTCAGGCGGTTATCATCACCTTCCTCTGTGATGCCCGCACCTACGATGACAACCTGCCGATCTTCCAGCAATTTCTGAATGAACTGGAATTTTAGCCATGCGCCGCTTGCTCCCCTTCCTGTTAATTCTTGCCGCCCTTTCTGGCGGGCTGCGGACATCGCAGGCCCAGAACCCATCATCGGGCCGCTTCGATCTGGAGCGTATCCAGCGCGCGACGGTCTTCATCTTGCAGGCGCGGAACGTTGGCAATAACCTGCAAGTGACCTGCGTCGGAACCGGGACGGTCGTCAGCCGCGCTGGCCTGATCCTGACCAACGCGCATAACACCGTCGCCAGCGCGGACTGCCCCGGCGACACAATTCTGATTGCGCTGAGCGTCCGTCTGGACGAGCCGCCCGTGCCGAAATATCGGGCTTCAGTCGCGCAGTCGGACAACGGCCTCGATCTGGCGCTGCTGCGAATTACCAGCGGCGTCGATGGTCGGCAGATCGACCCGACGACGATTGCGCTGCCGTTCGTCGATCTGGCCGATTCATCGACCGTCAAGCTGGACGACACGCTGACGATCATCGGCTATCCCGGCATCGGCAACGACCCGATCTCGAACGTGCGCGGGACGGTCAGCGGCTTCTTCTCCGAGCCAGCCGGCGGCGAGCGTTCGTGGATCAAAACCAGCGCAGCCATTCCCGGCACGATGACCGGCGGCGGCGCGTACAACGAGGCGGGTGAGCTGATCGGAATCCCGACGACCGCGCCGGTCACAGCCAACAGCGCCAACGTCCGCTGTATCTGGGATACTAACGGCGATGGCGCGGTCAACACGCAGGATGCCTGCATCCCGATTGGCGACGACATCAACGCGCTCCGCCCTTCGAATTTCGCCCGGTCGCTACTGCGCGCGGCCTCGCTCGGCCTGACCTTACGCGCGGTCAACGACTTCACGACGACCGCGCCGACCAGCGCCGTCAGCGGGACGCCCGGTTTCCGACGGCTGTTCTTTTCGCCCGCCGTCAACGACGCTGGAATGCCAACGACCGTCCTGCGCAGCCTGCCCGCCGGCAGCAACAGCCTCTACCTGTTCTTCGACTTCCAGAACATGACAGCGGAAACAGTTTACTCGCTGCGCGTGACTACCGACGGCATCCCGAATTCAACCTTCAGCCTCGCGCCAGTGCGCTGGGGCGGCGGCGCGGACGGGATGTGGTATCTGGGCAGCAACAGCCAGGCGTGGCCGAACGGCGTCTACGAGTTCACGCTGTTCGCCAACGGCGTCGCCGCCGACACCGCGCGGCTGGTCATCGGCGGCGCGCCGGACAGCGGCCCGCAGTTGAGCGACATCAAATTCGGCCTGCTCGACCTACAAAACAACGTCCTCGGCAACGGCTTCGTTCTGCCGACCGGGAATACCGCCAACGCCGAATTTATCTTCCGTAACATGCAGGATAGCTTGAGCTGGTCGGCGGTCTGGTATTACAACGGCCACGAAATCTCACGCTCGCCCGCCGACACGGTCTGGGCGAACGGCGCGAGCGGGACGGCGACCGCCTCGATCAGCGACGCCAACGGCCTGCTGCCCGGCAATTACCGGCTGGAGCTGTACGTCGAAGATCGGCTGGCCGCAACCTCGGATTTCATTATCTCCGGCGCGGCGAAAGGCGTCTTCCCGCAGATTTTCCTGACGCCGCACTTCACCACCGCAGCGACGGCGCAGGAAGCCAGAAACGCTCCGCCGATCAGCGACTTTTCCGGCTCGACCGACGTGCTCTACATCCTGTTCGACTGGCAGCAGATCGCCCCCGGCACGCCGTGGCGGATGCGCTGGTCAGTGGACAGCGATGTGTTCTACGACCAGACGCAGCCGTGGGACGGCCCGGAGAGCGGCAGCGATTACCTGCTGCAACTGACCGCGCCCGGCGGCCTGCCGGATGGAACCTATCATCTCGACTTATTTGTCGGGCAGGTGCAGCTCGCGTCGTTGAGCGCCCGCGTCGGCATCGGCCAGCTCCCGATTGACCGCTTCGCCAATACGGCGGGCGTGCAGGTGCGCGGTCGCGTCATCGACGCCGACACCGGACAGGGGATCGCCGGGGCGAGCTTCATCCTCATCAGCGCCGAATTTTCGGTCAGCGAGTTCGAGTTCCGGCAGGATCAGATCTACACGCAGGCCGTGACTGACCTCGACGGACGCTTCGAGCTGAACCGCACGCTCCAGATCAGCACCGACGATAACCCGATTCCCTACAGTGCGCTGATTATCGCCGAGGGCTATCTGCCCGTCTCCGCCGACGGCCTCGAAGTGACCGCCACGACCGATAACCCACTCGACATGACGGTGACGCTGACGCACGACTAAAAGAGAAGAGCCGAGAAACAGAACGGCTTCTGGTATGATAGTTAAGCCGCTAAACGAGCGATTAAATCGAACTGCGATGACTGAGAAACAGCGCCTCGACATCCTGATTCACGAGCGCGGGCTGGCCGCCAGCCGCGAGAAGGCCCGCGCCATGATTATGGCCGGTGAAGTGCTGGTCGGCGGCGAACTGAGCGACAAGCCGGGGACGCGGATCGACGTCAGCGCCGAAATCACCGTCAAGGCCAGGCCGCGCTTCGTCAGCCGGGGCGGCGACAAGCTGGCCGCCGCGCTCGATGCTTTCAGGCTCGACGTCAGCGGCAAAGTCTGCGCCGACGTCGGCGCGAGTACCGGCGGCTTCACCGACTGCCTGATTCAGAACGGCGCGGAACATGTCTACGCGCTCGACGTCGGCTACGGCCAGTTGGCCTACGAGCTGCGCCAGAATCCGCGCGTGACGACGATGGAACGGGTCAACGCCCGTTACCTCGACCATCTGCCGGAACTGGTCAAGCTGGTCGTGATGGACTGCTCATTCATCTCGCTCAAGCTGCTGCTGCCAACCGCCAAAAAATGGCTGATGCCGACCGCCGACGTCGTGCCGCTGATTAAGCCGCAGTTCGAGGCGGGACGCGGCGACGTCGGCAAGGGCGGCGTTGTCCGCAACCATGAGGTTCACGCGCGGGTGCTGAATGACGTGCTGGCGTTTGCCGTGCGCGAAGGCTTCTCGGTGCGCGATCTGATCCGCTCGCCGCTCAAAGGCCCGGCGGGCAACATCGAGTTTCTGGCGTGGCTCCACTGGAGCGAAACCGAATGGGAACAGCCCGCCGACATGGATGAGATGATTCAGCGGGCGATGCCGTAAGCACGAACCGTTCCAGATGATGCGCCCATCCCTGTACTTCCAGCCCCGTTCAAGCGATAATACGGCCCATAAGTCAGACCACGGATAAGCCATGCACCGGACAGACATCCGCAACTTCTCGATTATTGCCCATATCGACCACGGCAAAAGCACGCTGGCCGACCGCATGTTGCAGCTCACCGGCACGGTCGCTGACCGCGACATGCAGGCGCAGTTGCTCGACACGATGGACTTAGAGCGTGAGCGCGGCGTGACGATCAAAGCGTCAGCGGTGCGGATGAACTACCGGGCGCGCGACGGCCAGACCTACATCATGAACCTGATCGACACCCCCGGCCACGTCGACTTTTCCTACGAAGTCAGCCGCGCGCTGCAAGCCTGCGAGGGCGCGGTGCTGGTGGTCGACGCCAGTCAGGGGATCGAGGCGCAAACACTCGCCAATGTCTACCTCGCGCTGGAGCAAGACCTTGAGATTATCCCCGTCCTGAATAAGATCGACCTGCCCGCCGCTCGCCCCGATGACATCGCTCAGGAAGTGGCCGACCTGCTCGGCATTGATCCCGACAGCATCCTGCGTATTTCGGCCAAAGCCGGACTCGGCATCGCCGACGTGCTTGAGGCGGTCGTCGAGCGCGTGCCGCCGCCGAACGGCGATACCGACGCGCCGCTGCGCGCGCTGGTCTTTGACTCGCACTACGACTCGTACAAGGGCGTCGTCGCCTACGTCCGCGTCGTTGACGGCACGCTCGACCGGCGCACGATCATGCGGCTGATGGCAACCGGGGCGACCTTCGAGCCGGTCGAAATCGGCGTCTTCAGCCCGAACATGGTTCCGGTCGATAAAATCGCCGAAGGCGAAGTCGGCTACGTGGCGACGGGCTTCAAGACGGTGCGCGAGTGCCGCGTCGGCGACACCATCACGACCGCCATCAACGGCGCAACCGAGAGCCTGCCCGGCTACGAGGCCGTCAAGCCGATGGTTTTCGCTGGCTTCTACCCGACCGACAACGACGCCTACACCGACCTGCGCGACGCGCTCGAGAAACTCCAGTTGAACGATGCCTCGCTGGTCTATCAGCCAGAAACCTCGCAGGCGCTCAACTTTGGCTTTCGCTGCGGCTTCCTCGGCCTGTTCCACATGGACATTGTTCAAGAGCGGCTGGAGCGCGAGTACGACCTCGACATTCTCGCCACTGCGCCGAGCGTCGAATACCAGATTTTGCAGCGTAACGGCGAAACCGTCGCCATCGACAGCCCGGCGCAGCTCCCCGACGAGAGCACCATCCAGGAAATCCGCGAGCCGTGGATGAAGATTCAGATCTATTCGCCTCAGGATTACATTGGCGCGATCATGGATCTGGTCATCAAGAAACACGGCGAGTACGAGACGATGGAGTATCTCGACAAGACGCGCGTCGTGCTCAAGTATCGCCTGCCGCTGTCAGAGCTGATTATCGACTTTTACGACCGCCTCAAGAGCATCACCAAAGGCTATGCCAGCCTCGACTATCAGTTCGACAAATACCGCACCGGCGATCTGGTCAAGCTCGATATCCTCGTCAATGAGGAGCCGATTGACGCGCTGGCGCTGATGGTTCACCGCGATGACGCCTTCCATAAAGGTCAGAAGCTGGTCAGCAAGCTCAAGGAACTCATTCCCCGGCAGTTGTTCGTCGTGCCGATTCAGGCGGCCATTGGCAGCAAGATCATCTCGCGCGCCAACGTCTCCGCCATCCGCAAGGATGTGCTGGCAAAGTGCTACGGCGGCGACATCACCCGCAAGAAGAAACTGCTCGAAAAGCAGAAAAAAGGGAAGAAGCGCATGAAGATGGTCGGCTCCGTCGAAGTGCCGCAGGAAGCCTTCATGGCGCTCCTCAGCCTCGACGACGACTAGCGAGCCGGGAAATAAAGAGGCCCGGCTCCTTTATGTGTTGATCGCAGGCTGCGACTCGCGGCTGGCCTACGGGCCATCTGGCGTAATTCGTCCGCTGTCGGCTGGTTCCTGAAATAACAACAGCCGGTTGCCGGTCGGGTCTTTGAAGAAAGCAACAACCCCGGCTGGCCCCAGATCATAGGGGCCTTCGACGATCTGCCCACCCGCTGCTTCGATGGCTTTCAGGTCGGCCTTGATGTCGTCACTGCTGATGCTTACGACAATATCGCCCGACTTATACCGACCGTCGATGTCGGGAAACCCGCCTGTCACCGCGCCTGCCGTGAACATCGGGTAGGGAATATCCGGCACATCCTTCGCATCCCATCCAAAGACGTCACGATAAAATCTGACCGCTTCTCCACGGTCAGCAGCCGGAATTTCAACGTGAAAGATCGTATGCGCGGCCATGTAGTTTTACTCCAGAGATAAGCTGATGCGCGTCTGATTATCATGGCACAAATGTTCTAGCTGTCAAGCCGCTTCACACGCAGTCAGATCGCCACAAACCGCCGCGAATCGATCAGCAGTCGAAGGCGAACCAGCAATACGGGTTGCGCAGCCTCTGGTCGTCAAGCACAAGTTCGCGGATTTCGAGGGGAAGCTGCGCGCGCTGCCACAGACACTCCAGCCGACCGGCCTCTTCGCGTTCAGCTTTTGGAGCCGCCGCGCGTGCTGCCCTGATCGCGTAAGCCGCTGCCCCCAGTTCATGAGCCGCGACATGAGCGACTACAGCCGCCTGTCCGGCAGCGTAAGCCGCTTCTCTCGCCGCGCCGCTCAACTCTCTGGCAGCGCCCATGGCGTGTCCGCCAGCGCTACGGGCTTGAGTCATCGTAATTTCGCCGCGCGCCCAGGCGCGCGCCTGCTCAATCGCCTTGCGTGGACGATCATCAGCGGGCTGCGCCTGCTCGAAGCAGGGCAGGATATGCTGCGCGCAATCCGCCGCCCACACGGCAAGCAGGCGATGATCGGCATCCTGTAAAGTGCCGCCGCGCCGCACCGTAATAAACCTGGGGTCACGGACATCCCCGAAAATCATGGGCCTACCCTCGCGCGCTGGTCGATGATGCCTGCTGTGACTCCATGCTCGGCCTCTGCCTGATCGTGAAAGAGTGCCAACCGCCATCTTGAAACCGAATCCGCAGCTAGCCCGCCATCCAGTCATGCACCGCGCGAGCCTGCCCCACCGGCAGCAAGTGCTGCGCAGCCAGATCATCGACCAGCGCCGACATCGTCAGCAAGGCGCTGAACGGCGTATCGTCCAATCGCGTGCCACTATCGACCACGGCGATCATCTGCCGCGTATCCAGCCCGACACGGCGCGCGTCGTCGATCAGGCGTTGTGTCCGCTCGGCGTCCGCCAGCGCCGTTACCAGCAGCGATGCCCTGTGGCCGATGTCATACGCGCCAACCAGATCGGAGACGGCGGGCGCGTCGCTGCCTCGACTGTAGACCAGCGGCAGCGCCATCCGCAGGCCGAGCGCCACGCCAATCGGGACGGCGTCGGCAGTGCAAAGCAGGTGATCGACCGGGGCGAGCCGCGCAGCCACTTCGTCCACAACCTGCTCCAGAATGTCAGGATATGACGGCAGCAGCTCCAGATGAAGCTGGTACGGGGCCAATCGCCCGGCAACGGCGAACGCGCCGAACTGAATCAGCCCGGCTTCGAGCAGAAGTTCGGATAGGGCGGCCATCAGCGCTGCTCGTCCAGCGCCGCGCGCACGCGCTGACCGAAGTCGTCGCCGCGCCCGGCGTAGAGCGTCCGCTCGCCCATCACGTAGACGCGCAGGGCGTGGTCGGACGAGGTCAGCAGCGTCATCAGGCTGGCGTCCTGCCAGTAAACTCCAGCGCTGCCGGGCAATGGCACGATCACCGGAGCCTCTCCGCGCCGAACGACGAACGCGCCCTGTGCCGGGTCGCGCGTGTAGGCTTCGAGATACTGCTCGTCGGTGACGGTGACAGCGTCAGCGGCAAATGCATTGTCCCCGACGGCCTCGACATAGTCAGCGCTGGCGAACGGCCCGTGCAGGATGCTGACGGTCGAGCCATCGGCACGGACACAGGCAATTGTCCGCTCCAGCGCGACCGCCCCCGCTGCGCCGAGCGCCAGATAAGCCGCGAAATCAAAAACATAGGCGCAGACGATGTCGCGCGTGGCGGCAATGATCGCCTTTCCGAAAGGCAAAAAAGGATCATCGAAGCGCTGCATGGGCAGCGGAAGCTGCAACAAGCGGGGAGCCATGATTAACGCCAGCGTGCTGCGATTCGCTCGCTGCGCCGCCGACAGCCGATCTGCGAAGCTAACCGGCATCGACGCTCTCCGTGACCATGCGCCAGGCTGTCGACAGCGCCCATGTCCCCGTCCACGACTCCGCCGTCTCCGAGTTGCCGCCGAAACCCCAGGCGCGCGAGCGGACTTCGCGCTCGGTCGAGACGGCGATGGCGCTGCCTTCGACCGAATCGGCATGATCCTGCGTGTCGTCACCCTGACTGACGATGGCAATCCCCACCAGCGCGCCGGTCGCTGTGCGGACGGCCTGCGCCGCGATTTCCGCCAGACTGCGCAGGCTGCCATTCGGGTCGCCATCGACTTCGACGCACAGCTTGCTGCGGTCGGCGAACTGCTCGGCGCGGGCCAGCACGCTGGCGCCATCCGCGCTGGCGATCAGCCGCCGGGTGACAGTATCGCCAATCCCCGCCTCGCAGACCGCCAGCCGCCCGCCCTGAGCCTTGAGCGCCGCGATCAGCGCCGTCTCAATTTCTTCGCTGTCGATGCCAAAGATGTAGGATTCGATGCGACGGCGCAGGTCTTCTTCGACCACGGCGATCATCGCATTGGCGCTTTCGAGGCTGTCGGCCTTCGCCGTGATGCGGACGTCCACCTGCCCGCTGTGCGCGGCCAGCCCGACGGTCGGGTTGGCCGCTTCGAGCAGCCGCGTGCCGATCAAGTCGTCAAGCGCGCTTTCGCCGATGCCCGCCGTCCGCAGCACCCTGGCCTTGATGACATTGGAGCCGAGCGAAAAATGGTCATGCAGGTACGGCACAACGCGCTCATGCATCAGGAATTTCATCTCGCGCGGGACGCCGGGTAAACTGATGACGACACCATCCGCGTGTTCGACGATAAACGAGGGCGCGGTTCCGACCGGGTTTTCGATAATGATGGCATGATCCGGCACGAACGCCTGTCGCCGATTATTGTCGGTCATCGTGCCGCGAAACCCGGCGAAGCGCTCGGCGATCTTATCGTACAGGTGCTGGTGGAAAGTCAGGCCGCGGTCAGTCGCCGCAGCCACCCCCTGGCGCGTCATGTCGTCGATAGTCGGCCCCAGCCCGCCGCAGGTAATGACGACCTGCGCCCGCGACAGCGCAATCCGAATCGAATCGGCAATCCGGCCTTCGTTGTCCCCCACCGACGTCATGTAATACAGGTTGATGCCGAGATCGCGCAGCAGCCGCGCGACAAAGACAGAGTTGGTATCAGTAATCTCGCCGAGCAGAATTTCCGTGCCGATGGCAATAATCTCTGCGTTGACGTTTTGAACCATGTTTCACCTGTCATTTTCAGGTACAATAGGCCAGAAGCAGGATACTGATCCCTATTTTGCCGCAGATCGTTACTTCATGAAACGAACTTTTTGCAAACTCACAAAGAATACGTATAATTCTCTCTAACAACCGTGATTTGCTACAAGTCAACATTCTTGTGCATATTCACTAACCGGAAGCGCATATGAGCATTTTTTCTGCCATCTCATAAGATTTTACGGAGGAGATCCTGTGGCAAGCGTAACTTTCAAGCACGTCTACAAGCGCTATGGTAATGTCGTTGCAGTAAAAGATTTGAATATTGAGGTTGAGGACAAAGAATTTCTCGTTCTCGTCGGCCCGTCCGGCTGCGGCAAGTCAACAAGCCTCCGTATGCTTGCCGGTCTGGAAGAAATTTCTGACGGTGAAATTCTGATCGGCGACCGCGTCGTCAATAACGTCGCTCCGAAAGATCGTGACGTGGCGATGGTGTTCCAGAGCTATGCGCTTTACCCGCATATGACGGTCTACGAAAATATGGCCTTCGGCCTGCGCCTTCGCAAGACGCCGAAGCAGGTGATCGACCAGCGCGTGCGTGAAGCGGCCAAGAGCCTCGGCATCGAGCAGTTGCTCGACCGCCGCCCCCGCCAGCTTTCAGGCGGTCAGCGTCAGCGCGTGGCCGTCGGTCGCGCCATCGTCCGCGAGCCTGCGGTCTTCCTGATGGACGAGCCGCTGTCGAACCTGGACGCCAAGCTGCGCGTCGAGGCGCGGTCGTTCATCAGCAAGCTGCACCAGCGGCTCGGCACGACCTTCGTCTACGTGACACATGACCAGGTCGAAGCCATGACGATGGGAACGCGCATCTGCGTCATGAGTGCCGGTGAACTCCAGCAGGTCGATACGCCGTTCAATCTGTACCACAATCCGCGCAACGTTTTCGTCGCCGGGTTCATGGGCAGCCCGTCGATGAACTTCTTCGACGCGACATTGACGGAGCGTGACGGCAAGCTCGTCATTGACGCCAAGAGCTTCAGCGTCCCGGTTCCGCTGCTCAAGATTGACGCCTTCCGCTCGCATATCGGCAAGCGGGTGATTTTTGGCATCCGCCCTGAAGATATTCATGACGTTGATTTCCAGCCTGCGGGCATTACGCCCGCCATCATCGAAGCCAACGTCGATGTGGTCGAGCAGATGGGTAACGAAATCATTCTGTACCTGGAAGAACAGGGGAAATCGTTCCTCGCTCGTACCGACCCGCGCACTCATGCCCGCGTCGGCCAGCGCCTGACCGTGGCCTTCGCTACGGCCAACATTCACCTGTTCGATGCGGATACGCAGCAGTCGCTGCTGTTCGACTACAAGGCGGCGCAGGCGGCTGAGAAGGTCAGCGCGACCTAAGGCGAAGGGTTTTAATCTGACACCTGACAAAAGCCGCTCATCGAACATGAGCGGCTTTTCGTTCACAAAGTCATGAACAACGCTATACTTTGCGCTGTCTGGTTCTTCTGTCAATGGATACGAAAGCAGAAACGCCGTGAGACTTGTCTGGTCTGATCAGGTCGCCGTGTTTGAGCAGCTCAAACCGGAATGGAATGACCTGTTGAAACGCAGCCCCGCCGACAACATTTTCAGCACCTGGGAATGGCAGTCGAGCTGGTGGAAAGCCTATGAGGCTGGCGATTTATGGGTCGTCACCGTCCGCGACGACGCGGATCGTCTGGTTGGCATCGGGCCGTGGTTCATTCAGACGTTACCTGATGGCGAGCGCGTCGTTCGCAGCATCGGCTGTGTCGATGTGACCGATTATGTTGACGTGATCGCCGACCCGGAATACGCCGATGCTGTCTATCCCCTGCTGGCGCAGCACATGAAAGAGCAGCGCGGTCGCTTCGACCGGGTGAACCTTTGTAATATCCCCGAAGCATCCCCAACACTCAGGCAGTTCAGCGCCGCGCTGGAAGCACAGGGCTTCGCCGTCGAGATCGAGTTGCAGGAAGTCTGTCCGGTCATCCAGCTTCCCGGCGACTACGAAACCTATCTTGAACAGCTTGACAAGAAGCAGCGCCACGAATTGAGGCGCAAAGTCCGCAAGGCGGAAAGCGAAGCGGTCATTAACTGGGCAATCGTCGATGAGAAGTACGACCTCGGCGAAGAACTGAATGCCTTCCTCAAGCTGATGGCTGCCAGCCAGAAACAGAAAGCCGAGTTTCTCGAGGACCCTAAAAATCTGGCCTTCTTCAAGCTGGTTATGCCGATCATCTTTGAGCGCGGCTGGCTGCAACTGAGCTTCCTGTGCATCAACGGTCAGCGCGCCGCCAGCTACCTCAATTTTGACTATAACAACCGGATTCTGGTCTACAATTCCGGCCTGCTGCCCGACGCGCACAGCGCCCTCAGCTCCGGCATCGTCCTGCTGGTCTATAATATCCAGCACGCCATTGAACTGAAGCGAGAGGTCTTCGACTTCCTGCGTGGAAACGAAACCTATAAGTACCGCATGGGCGCAATGGATACGCGCGTCTTCAAGGTCAAGGCGAAGCTCGCGGCGTAAGCTCGCACCCTTGAGATAACCAAAAAGCCGACACGCTGTCGGCTTTTTGGTTGCCTGATCGAGGCGAGCTAGCCGCCGTAAGAATTCGGAATGTCGGCGACGGTCGCCACGATATAGGGCGGTTGCTCCTGCACGCGCAGCGCCTGATCTTCGCTGATCTGCCGCTCGCCCTTAAAGTAGAGCACGTCGTTGAAGCTGTCATAGCGATAACGGCGGCTCACCCAGCCATACAGGCTGTGCTGGAAAACAACGTTGAACTGGACAGCCTCATCGTCGGGAATGATCTTCTCATCGACGATCCAGACCGGTGAATACTGGTCGAGATGCGGGCGGACTTTGCGGTCACGGCGGGTCAGGATTGTCTGGTTGGAACTCATCGCTCTCTCGCTTTATTTCACAGGGCTAACGTCGCCCTATTGTAGCGACATTTACGCCACTTCGACAAGTCAGGCCCCCGGACGCAGCCAGGTCACGACGAGCGCAATCGCCCCGGCGAACATAATGACCGTCCCGACCCAGCCCAGAAGGTTAATCAGCGGCGTATTGGTGCGCTCGCCCATGATCTTTTTGTTGTTCGAGACGAGCATAATCACGACCATCAGCGGCGGCGCGAGGAAGCCGTTAAGGACAGCCGTCCAGAACAGCGCGGTAATCGGATTGATGCCGACGAAGTTAATCAACATGCCGACCAGCGTCGCGGCGACGATGACCGCGTAAAACTGTTTAGCGCGGCGCGGCTTCTCGTCAAGGCCATACTTCCAGCCGAACGCCTCGGCTACGGCGTAGGATGCGGAGCCGGTCAGGATCGGCACGGCCAGAATGCTCGCGCCGATCAGACCGAGCGCCAGCAGATATTTTGCCGCATCGCCCGCAATCGGCTTGAGTGCTTCGGCGGCATCGGTCGCGCTCTGAATATCGGTCTTGCCCGCCTGAAACAACGTTGCCGCCGTCGTCAGGATAATGAAGTACATCACAACGCAGGACAGCACCATCCCGATATTGACATCGAGCGCCGCGTATTTCATCTCGGAATTGGTCGCGCCTTTGCGCTGCCACAGCCGCTTACGCCCCATGCTGACTTCTTCCTCGACTTCCTGACTGGCCTGCCAGAAAAACAGGTAAGGCGAAATGCTCGTGCCGAGGATGGCGACAACCGCAGCCAGAAAGGTTGTGTCAAGCCGGATCGTCGGAATAAACGTGTTGCGGATGACTTCGCCCCAGTCCGGTTTTGCGAATAAGGCCGCGCCGATATAAGCGAACAGCGCCAGCGTCAGCCATTTAAAAACGTTGGCGATCAGGCGGTACGATCCCCAGATTTGCAGCACAAGAATAATGACCGCAATCGGGATAATCATCACCGTAATCGGGAGCTGCGGCACGATCAGATTGATGGCCGCCGAGATCGCGCCAATATCGACGCCCGCGTTGACCACATTGGCGACGACCAGCGCGAAAAGAACCGGATACAGGACTTTGCGGGAGTAATGCTCACGAATGACGCCACCCAGCCCCTTGCCCGTCACCATGCCGATCTTGGCGCAGATGAACTGGACGGCGGCCATAAACGGATAGATGAACACGGCCATCCACAGGGTCGCAAAGCCGAGCGCCGCGCCTGCCTGCGTATAGGTGCCGATGCCGGACGGATCATCGTCCGACGCGCCGGTAATCAGGCCGGGGCCGAGGACTTTGAACAGCGATTTCAGCGTAACGCGCCCGCCTTGAGCGGCTACTTCCTCAGTCGCCGTCCCGCCGGCAGGCTCCGAATGTGGAATCGTTGGCGCAGCAGCTTCGTCTCGCACTTTTTTGTCGGTCACAAAGTGGCTCCAGTTGAGTCCAGCGCACAGGCTGCTCTGTAAGACGAGACGCAACGATGACTGGCAACAGTCTAGCACACGTTATGCGCTTTGTAATTGGGGATTTGATCTTAATGCTGAGAAGATAGTGAAGAAAAGCGCTCTGGCTCAACGTGAGCCAGAGCGCCCGTATCAGGTCGTTCGCGGCAGTGGATCATCCTGCGGTTTATCAGCCACTTCGTTCCGTTCGAGGATCACCCGCACCGACCTATCGTAGGTCCAATACTGCCAGACCCAGTTGAGCAGAACCGCCAGCCGGTTGCGGAAACCCATCAGCGTCAGCAGATGCAGGCCGAGCCAGACGACCCAGGCGAGATAACCGCTCACGGGGATGCGATTGTACAGGTAGGCGACAGCCCGACTGCGGCCAATCGTCGCCATCGCCCCACGGTCGCGGTAGTGGAATGATTGTTCAGCCTGCCCTGCCATGCGCCGTAAAATGTTCTTCGCCGCCAGCTTGCCCTGCTGCTGCGCGACCGGAATCAGCATCGGGTATGGCCTGCCGTCAGGATCGGGCAGATAGGCCATGTCGCCGACAACGTAGATGCCGGCGCGGCCAATAACTTCAGTCGTCGGTTTGATCGGCACACGCTGGCCTGCCGCCAGCGGCAGATTGAGCAGCGCAGTCAGCGGCGCGGCCTGCACGCCCGCCGACCAGACCAGCGTCGAAGTCGGGATGACGCGACCATCGCTCAGGCGGACATGATCTGCCGCGACATCAGCGACGGCGCTGTTCAGCATGACTTCGATACCGAGCGACTCGACCTGCCTGAGCGCCGATTCGCGCAGCCCTTCAGGGAACGAGCGCAGCAGGCTGTCGGTCGCTTCGATCAGGATGACGCGCGGTCGATTCGCCTCGCCGAAACCATATTCCTTCCGCAGCGCATGGGTCACCAGCTCGCGCAGCGCCCCCGCCGTCTCCAGCCCGGTCGGCCCGCCGCCGACGATCACCAGTGTCGTCAGCGCCTGACGCTTCGCGGCATCGTCGATCCAGGCGGCGCGCTCGAACAGGCTGAGAATGTGATTGCGCAGCGTAACGCTGTCATTCAAGTCCTTCAGGCTGAAGCTGTGCAGCGCCAGTTCGTCGTGACCGAAATAGCTGCTGACGCTGCCGCCAGCGACGATCAGCGAGTCGTACCCCTCGCGGCGCGTCTGCCCGCCGCTGCGCACCGTCACCGAGCGCTGGTCGGCGTCGATCTGCTCGACCTCGCCCATCAGGAACCGGACGTTGCTCTGACCGCCGAAAATGCCGCGCACCGGATAAGCGATCTCTTCCGGCTCCAGACCACAGGTGGCAACCTGATAAAGCAGCGGTGTGAAGGTGTGATAGTTGCGCCGGTCGATCAACAGCACGTCCACCGGCCCGTTTTCCAGCGCGCGCGCGGCGCTCAGTCCGCCAAAGCCCGCGCCAATGATGATAATCTTCGGTCGATCACTGGTCATCGGAGATCCCCCGATCTCTTGTACCTCGCTACAATCATTAGACGCCGTATTGTGATTAATTTCACCATTAGTCGTGAATTTATTCACGATATGCTCATCTTTCGACTTACGCGCCATCGGCGTTATACTCGTGCCTTTCCGCTCGCCTACCTGACCATCAACCCACCGTGTCCATGCTTCCGCTCGATCCAGTGATCTCGCCGTCCGCGCGGCGCTGTGGCTCGCCAACCATGCCAGCCCCTCAGACATGGTTCCAGACAACCTCCTCACCTTCAACCTGTTACCGACCGGCAGGCGGCGCGATGCGCGCACGCTGCCGAAACTCAAGCGCCATTCGCAGCGAGGATATGCTAAATGCCACGAGCGTTACTCAGCGTCTATGACAAGACCGGCCTGACTGAATTCGCCTCGACCCTGCTGGAACTGGGCTGGGATCTGGTCGCCAGCGGCGGCACCGAGAAGCATCTGCGTGACGCCGGGCTGGCCGTCACCTCGGTTGAGCAGTTGACCGGCAGCCCGGAGCTGCTTGGCGGGCGCGTCAAAACGCTGCATCCGGCCATTCACGGCGCGATTCTGGCCCGCAACACGCCGTCCGATCTGGAAGATTTACGCAAGCAGGGTTACGCGCCGATTACGCTCGTCGCCTGTAACCTCTATCCGTTTCAGGAGACGACTGCCAGAGCGAGCATCGCGCTTCAGGACGCTATCGAGCAGATCGACATTGGCGGCGTGACGCTGCTGCGCGCGGCAGCCAAGAATTTCTTCTTCGTCACCGTCGCCTCGAGCCCGAAGGACTATCCCCGGATCGTCGACGCGCTCGAACAGGGCAATCAGGTTGACATCGCCCTGCGCCGCGAGCTGGCGATCAAAGCCTTCGCTCACACGCGCGACTATGACACCGCGATCCACGCCTACCTGTCGCAGGGGTTTGCGCCGAGTCTCGCCACGGACGACCTGCCCAGACATCTATCGGTAGGGATGCAGCAGGTCGAAGTGCTGCGCTACGGCGAAAATCCGCATCAGAACGCGGCCTACTACAGCCGTCTCTCGACCAGCGGCCCACTCGGCGGGACGATCCTCGGCGGCAAGCAGCTATCGTATAACAACATCCTCGACCTCGACTCGGCCTGGCGCGCAGTCAGCAGCTTCACTGAGCCAACCGTGGTGATCGTCAAGCACCTGACGCCGTGCGGCGTTGCCAGCGCGGAGAGTGTCACTGCCGCCCTGCCCGCTGCCATCGCCTCCGATCCGGTGTCCGCTTATGGCGGCGTGATGGCCGTCAATCGCCCGGTCGATGAAGCGTTCGTCGCCGGACTCGGCAGCCTGTTCGTCGAATGTATCGCCGCGCCAGAGTTCACCGAGGGCGCGCAGGGAATCTTCGCCAGCAAGCGCAAGAACTGCCGCCTGCTCCAGATTCCACACCCGTTCAACGGCGCGGAGCTGGAAATCCGCAGCGTCCATGGCGGGATGCTGGCGCAGCGCGCCGACCTCGGCGATCCGGCGGGGATGACGGTCCGCACCGTCAGCAAACGCGCGCCGACTCAGGAAGAATACGACGCGCTGATGTTCGCCTGGAAAGTATGCCAGCACGTCAAATCGAACGCGATTGTGCTGGCGTCCGGACACGCGACCGTCGGCGTCGGCGGCGGGCTGCCGAGCCGCGTCGATGCCGTCGAGCTGGCGGTCAGGAAAGCCGGGGAAAAGGCCGCAGGCGCGGTCATGGCGTCGGACGCTTTCTTTCCGTTCAATGACAGCATCGAGGTCGCCGCGAAAGCGGGAGTCACGGCGGTGGTCGAGCCGGGCGGCTCGATCCGCGACGCTGACGCCATCGCCGCCGCCGACGCCGCCAACATGGCGATGATCTTCACCGGCGTGCGACATTTCAAGCACTAAAGGAGAGGACTGAGCGATGAGGACTGAGACAAGACAGAAGTGCGGATGAGTCTACTCAGTCCTCAGTCCTCGGCCCTCAGTCCTTTTAGTTTTTCAGCCTTGTCAGGGGAAAGCCACTTTGCTATACTTTTCCCCAATAGGCCATCCTAGCTCAATGGCAGAGCAATCGCTTCGTAAGCGATAGGTTATGAGTTCAACTCTCATGGATGGCTCAATCGCACATGCCCGCTGGCTAACTGGTCGCGGGCATGTCGTTTGTAGCTGAGGAGTCTCTGCCATGCCAGACCCGCGTCGCCCCGTAACCATCGCTGTGACCGGTGGCACAGGCTCCGGCAAAACGACCATCTCCAACGCCATCCTCGAACAGGTCGGCGGCCATAATATCGCCTACCTGCCGCACGACGCCTACTATAAAGATCGCGCCGATATTCCGCTGATCGACGCCAACACGCCGAACTTCGACCATCCTGACGCCATCGAGACCTCGCTGATGATCGAGCACATTCGCCGCTTGCAGCGCGGCGAAGCGGTCAACGTCCCGGTTTACGATTTCACCCGCGATCTCAGGACGCAGCACACCACACGCGTCGAACCGCACCCGATCATTCTGGTCGAAGGCATCCTGCTCTTAGCCGAGCCAGAGCTGCGCAGCCTGTTCGACGTCAAAATCTTTGTCGACACTGATGCCGATATTCGCCTGATTCGGCGGCTCAAGCGCGACATCGCCGACCGAGGCCGCACGGCTGAATCAGTCATCACTCAGTACATGACGACCGTCCGCCCGATGCACCTCGAATTCGTCGAGCCGAGCAAGCGGTTTGCCGATGTCATCATCCCCGAAGGCGGCTTCAACACTGTCGCCATCGACATGATCGCCGACCGCGTCCGCAGTCTGCTCCGGCGCAGCGCCGACGAGCCTGTGAGCGGGGATTGACGCTCGATTTTTGAACGTGCTATACTCGTTGTAACGCTATATCAAAAGACGGTGAACAGGAAGCGCGGCAGCTTCTCGACGTCAGCGAATGCGGGCCTTTGGGTGGAAGCCTGCTCGTCGATACCGCCGTGTGTCGCCTGGGAGTCGCCCGGCTGAACGCCAGTAAGCCGGGACGGTCGCGCCCGTTATCGCGTTCGAGTGCCTCAGCCGCCGCGCCGCGACCGGGGAAACAAGGTGGTACCGCGAGTAGCCTCTTCGTCCTTGTATGACGATGAGGCTATTTTATTTCACGCGCAGGGAGACGGCATGGCTGAGAGCAACAACACCAACGACTTCTATGATGCGATTGCCGAGTTCTACCCGCTGTTTAACCGCGACTGGGAAACCCGACTGGAACGCGAAGGGCTGGGCCTGCGCTCAATCTTTCGCAACCGGGGCATCGAGCGCGTGCTCGACGCCTCATCTGGCGCGGGCGCGCAGGCCATCCCGCTGGCGCTGCTCGGCTTCGACGTCGTTGCCGCCGACCCCAGCCCCGGCATGATCCGCAAGGCGCAGGAGATTGCCGCGCGCTACGGGGTTGCCGACCGAATCCAGTTCGAGCGCGCCGGGTTTCTCGAGCTTCGACAGGATGTAACCGGCCCCTTCGATGCCGTCATCAGCAAAGGCAACGCCCTGCCTCACCTGCTGCGCGACGACGAGATTGAGGCGGCGATCCGGGCGTTCCATGACCTGCTGCGCCCCGGCGGAACCCTGGTGATCGGAATGCGCGATTTCGGCCCGTTCATGGAAGACCGCCCGCGCTTCATCCCCGGCTTTACGCATGAATTCGACGACGGCAGCGAATTCATCACCTTCGATCTGTGGGAGTGGCGCGACGGCCCGCCGGTCATCGCCACGCAAAACCTGTTCATCGTCCGCGGCAGCGGACACGTTTACGAAACGATCAAGCGCGAGGTGACGTTCCGCCCGCTCTCGACCGACGAGGTCAAGGTCGTCCTGCTGGAAGTCGGCTTCGAGGACGTCACCGATCAGCCTGATCGCACTGAGCGCGTGCTGGTCGCAAGGAAGCCGCTCGGCGCGGGGGAATAATGCCCTGCTGGTTGAAGCCAGCTAAAGACCCTACCGTATTGAGTCCTTTCCGGGGACTTGCACTTTCGCAGCCAGCAGGCCCTCAGCCTCTGGCGGCAAACGCTGAAGAGGATGAGGCGACCCGTAGCGGTCGCCGAACGAACAGATTGAGGTGCATCGTGACTGAACCTATGCCTAAAAATTTCGACTTCGCCGAGGCCGAGCCTCGACTGTACGAAAACTGGGAAACCGGCGGCTATTTCAAGCCGGAAGTTGCCGGGCCAGACGCCGAGACCTACACCATCAGTATGCCGCCGCCGAACGTGACCGGCGCGCTGCATATCGGCCATGCCCTGTTCAGCACACTCGAAGACCTGATGATTCGTTATGAGCGGATGCGCGGCAAGGCGGCGCTGTGGCTTCCCGGAACCGACCACGCTGGAATCGCCACTCAGCTTCAGGTCGAAAAGATGCTGATCGAACAGGGAACCAGCCGCGAGGAAATCGGCTACGAGGAATTTCTCTATCGGACATGGGAGTGGAAAAATAAGTACGGCGGGACGATTATCCGCCAGCTTCGCCGCCTCGGCGCAAGCTGCGACTGGGATCGTGAGCGCTTTACCCTCGATGAAGGGCTGTCGGAAGCCGTGCAGACCGTCTTTATCGCCCTCTACGAGCAGGGACTGATCTATCGCGGGCCGCGTCTGGTCAACTGGAGTCCCGGCCTTAAAACTGCCGTCTCTGACCTCGAAGTGGAGCGCGAAGAGGAGCCGGGCAAGCTCTATTATTTCAATTATCCGCTCGAAGACGGCGGCTCGATTCCCGTCTCGACGACCCGCCCGGAAACCATCCTCGGCGATACTGCCGTCGCCGTCCACCCCGACGACCCGCGCTACAGCAGCCTGATCGGTCGCACAGCGCTCGTGCCGCTGCTCAACCGGCAGATTCCGGTCATCGCCGACGACTATGTTGACCGTGAGTTCGGCACGGGCGCGTTGAAAATCACGCCCGGCCACGACTTCAATGACTATGAAATCGGCAAGCGCCACAAGCTGCCCGTCATCAATATCATGAACCGCGACGCGACCCTGAACGACCATGCCGGAGCCTACGCCGGGTTGGATCGGTTCGCAGCGCGAGACAAAATCTGGGCCGACATGGCTGCCGCCGGGATGACGGTCAAGGTCGAGGACATCGTCCACACCGTCCCGCGCAGTCAGCGCGGCGGCGAGATCGTCGAGCCGCTGGTCAGCACGCAGTGGTTCCTCAGGATTCAGCCGCTGGCCGACAAGGCGCTGGCTGCTGTCCGCGATGGTCAGATTCAGATCGTGCCGGAGCGCTTCGAGAAGGTCTACTATCACTGGCTGGAGAACATTGAGGACTGGTGCATCAGTCGTCAGCTCTGGTGGGGACACCGAATTCCAGCCTGGTATACCGATGCTGGCGATCTCTATGTCGGTCGGGAAGCGCCGCCAGAGGACGGCAAGCAGTGGATCGCCGAAACTGACGTCCTCGACACCTGGTTCAGCAGCGGTCTGTGGCCGTTCAGCACGCTCGGCTGGCCGGAAAGGACGCCTGACCTCGAACGCTATTACCCGACCCAGATGATGGAAACCGGCTACGACATCCTGTTTTTCTGGGTGGCGCGGATGATTATGATGGGGCTGTGGTTCACCGATCAGCCGCCGTTCTCGGTCGTCTATCTGCATGGTCTGGTGCGCGACAAGCTCGGTCGTAAGATCAGCAAGACGCTCGGCAACACGATTGACCCGCTGGAACTGGTCAACCAGTACGGCGCTGACCCGCTGCGCTTCACGCTCGTCACTGGCTCAACCCCCGGCAACGACATCAACCTCGACACCGCCCGCGTCGAGCGCAACTGGCGCTTCGTCAATAAAATCTGGCAGATGACCAGCTTTGTCCAGCAAAACCTTGACAGCGCGATTCCTGCCGGGCCGCCGCCGCCTGAGGCCCTTGATCTGCCGTCGCAGTGGATTCTCAGCCGCCTCAACGGGCTGGTCAGCAACGTCCAGCGGCTGTTCGATACCTATCAATACGGTGAAGCGGGTCGCCAGCTCGACGACTTCCTGTGGAACGAGTTCGCCGACTGGTACATCGAGATCAGCAAGCACCCGCTCTATAACGGTGACGCGATCACCCGACAGGCGACGCTGCAAGTGCTGGCGACGGTGCTCGATACCAGCCTGCGCCTGCTGCACCCGTTCATGCCGTTCGTGACCGAGGAACTGTGGCAGTATCTCCCGCACAACAGCAGTCATCCGCTGATTATCGCGCCGTGGCCGAGCGCCGACAGCGCCTACGTCAACCCACACGCCGAGGCGACCATGAACACGCTGATCGATCTGGTGCGCGGCGTCCGTAACGTCCGCGTCGAGTACAACGTCGATCCCGGCCACAAGATCAAAGCCGTCGTCTCGCCGGGGAGCTACCGCGAAGCCATCGCGCACTACAGCTACCTGTTCGCGCGGCTGTGCAACATCGGCGAAGTGTCGATGCTGGTCGAGGGCGGGGAGCCGCCAGGCAACGCAGCCTCGCTGGTCGTCAGCGACGTGACGATCTACCTGCCGCTGGCCGATCTTGTCGATACCGCGGCGGAATGTGAGCGTCTGAGCAGGGAACTGGCGAAGCTCAAGGAGCAGATCGCGCGCACTGAAGGGATGCTCGGCAACGAGAGCTTCGTCAGCCGCGCCCGTCCCGACGTGGTTGAGCGCGAGCGCGCTCGGCTGGCTGACCTGCAATCGAGCGAGACCCAGGTTGCAGATCGGCTGGCGCGGTTGTGCGCGGGGGGATAAATCCTTAACTGGCGCATCGATACGCCCGATGCTCAAAGCATCGGGCTACGAATCAGCTCGAAAGCCAGCTAAAGCTGGCCCGCGGCGTGTGGGTTCGAAGCTGCGAGCTGACTGATGCGAGTGAATGGTTTTATCAGGTCAACCGGACAGTCTTCGGTGGCACGCGATTGGTTGCGCCTGCCGCAAGGCTTCGCGGCCTCAGAAGCCTGCAGGAGAGGGCATTTATCCCTGCCCCTTTTGTTTGCTGAGAAACAGCTTACGACCGGCGTCCTGAGCAGCCTTGCGGACTTCAGCATCGGGGTCGGTTTTGAAGATCGCTTGCAGCCCGTCGAGCGCTTCAGGGTCGCCGATCAGCGCCAGCTCGGTGATCGCTTTGAGGCGCACGGCGGCGCTGCGATCCTGCAAGCGCCCCAGATGATAGGCCACCAGCTTTTTCTGCACGCTCACGGCCTTATTCCCCCGCCCTGCTTAGCGCGATTCCTCATCGTATCCTCCAGTATAGCCGCCTGACGCCAGACGCAAAACCGAGTTTCACACTCGACCACATTTTTCGACAGGGTATAATACCGCGTCGGTCACATCGAGGGTTGACGCTTGTCGGAACCGTTTAAGATTTGCCCCATCTGCGGGACGCCCGCCCATCGCAACGCCGCCATTTGCAGCACCTGTGGGGCGACGCTGGCGAATGTCGAAGTCCACGAAGCCGGTGGCCCGCGCCCGCGCAAAAGTCAGACTTATGACCCGCGCTATGGCGAAACTGACCTGTTCGAGGGCGAGTTACGGCGCAAGGGGCAGACGTTTTTCCTCGGCATCGTGCTGACCGTCTCGCTGATTGCCTGCGGCGCACTGGTCTTCGTCCTCGGCCCGCGCATTTATGACGCCGTGCGCGGCCAGTACGGCAGCAGCCCGACGGCGACGCAGACGGCGGTTCCAACGGCTGACCTGAGCAATGTTATCCCGCTCGACACCAATACGCCGCGCCCGACTCTCAATCTGGCGACGGTGACACCGGCCCCGCCGACCGCGACTCCCTCGCCGACGCAGGGGCCATGCGAGCGTAAGGTTAAACCGGGCGATGATCTGATTTCGCTGGCAGTGAGCTGCGGCCATCGCAGCCTCGATGTGGTCGATCTGATCGTGACACTGAATGCCCTGAGCGGGCCGGACAGCATTCAGGTCGGCCAGACGATCAATATTCCGTGGCCGACGCCGACGCTCGATCCCAGTACACTGCCGACTGAAGAAGTCGGCGCGCAGTTGGCCGTTACCCGCACGCCCGACCCGAACCGCACGGCGTCGGCAGCGGAAGTCGCGCTCGAAAACTCGAACGCCATCGCCACACAAACCCTGCAACCAGGCGTTCAGTATCATCGCGTCACGGCAGGCGAGAACATCATGCAGATCGCCTTCGAGTACGGCGCGAACATCGAAATCCTGTCGCAGCTTAACCCCGAAATCACCTTCTCGCAGTGTGACTTCGGCTCGCCATCAGGCGGAGAAAGCTGCATTGTCACCGTCTATCAAGGCCAGATGGTGCGCGTCCCGGCTCCGACGCCGACGCCGACGATCCAGCCGACCTCGAACGGCAGCGAAACGCCGACGCCAACACCGACGCCGCAGTTCAACGCGCCCGTGCTGCGCGACCCCGGCAATCTGGCGCTGTTTCGTAAGGGTCAGATCATCACCCTGCGCTGGGTGACGACCGGCACGCTCGGTAAAGACGAAATCTACCGTGTTCGCGCCGTGGACACCGCAGCGGGCAAGGTCTACAGCGCCGATACCAGCGATATTTTCCTGATCGTCCCCGCCGACTGGCAGGCGACCGATGCAAAACGCCATGATTACCAGTGGTCGGTCAGCGTCATCGACAGGGCCAACCCCGACACCTCAAAATTCACCACTGAAACCCGAACCTTTAGCTGGGAAGGGCGCGGAGCAACCTCTTGAAACCCTTGAATCACAAGCTGATCCCCTGCGTTCTGGCGCTGTGCCTGCTCGTCCTCGCCGGGTGCAATTTCTCGCCTGCGCCGCGCGACGCCACGCCGACCGTCGCCGTGCCATCGACCGACACGCCCGCGCCGACGCCTGAGCCGACGATTTCGCTGACTCCAAGCCGGACTCTCCCGGCAGTGCCGCAGCTCGTCAGCCCAACGCCGACCGTCACGCCGGGGCCGCCAACCGCGACGTATACGCCGAGTGAGACGCCCGGCCCCTATCAGCACGTCATGAAGTCGGGCGAAACGCTCGGCTACATCATTCAGTTATATGGCTATACCGACCTGTCGGTGATTGACCAGATCGTGCGCCTCAATCCAAATGTCCCCGACGCCGACCATCTCCCCGGCGAAGGCGCGACGATTCTAATTCCGCGTCAGACGGCCACGCCGACGCCAACCGGCTTCGAGCTGACCGTAGCCGCCGCTGGCGGCATCCCGCCGACCGAGCCGCCGCTGGCGGGCAATGCACAGGTGATGCAGCACACCGTTCTCGAAGGTCAGACGATCATCGGCATTGCCGGGGAGTACAGCACGACGCTTGAAGTGCTGCATCACCTGAATCCCGACATCCGTTTCTTCAACTGCGATTTCAGCAATCCAAGCGGCGGCCCGGACTGCAACGTGTCGCTCTCTGTCGGGCAGACGGTCAATGTGCCTGAGCCGACGCCGACGCCGACACTCTCGCCGACGCCGTCAGGCAGCGAGACGCCAACGCCGACGCCCACTTTCGTCGCGCCAATTCTGGTGTTCCCGCCGGAAGGCGCGAAAGCGCCGGGACGCTCGATTGTGCTTCAGTGGGTCAGCATCGGCGAGCTGCCACCCGATATGTACTACCTGATCGAAGTGCAGGATGTCACGCTCAACAGGGCGTTCGACCTGATGATTACGCGCGATACGTCGATCAACCTGCCCGACACGATGGTTCCGACCGACGGCCAGCTCCATGACATGCGCTGGCGCGTGCGCGTCGGCGCGCAGGTTGAGAGCGGCGCGTTCAACCCGAACAGCGCCGAAGGCGGCTGGCGCACCTTCCAATGGCAAAGCCGGTAAGGTCAGCTATTCTCTGTGCTACAATATTTGTGTCGATGTAGCAAGCCGGATCAGGTTACGATGACTGATACACCCACATTGAATGAGGCGTTGGAAATTGTTGCGAAACTGTCGCCAGAAGATCGTATTCAGCTTGTGCGGCAGGTTCTAGCTGGCTTTGAGCATACCCTCATCGCCAGATCATCGGCAGAAAAACACTGGGGCAAGCAGCTCAACGAATTGATTGACAGTCTCGATACAAGCGACTGGGAAGCGCTCGATATTGACGATCCCGTCGCCTGGGTGAAAGCTTTGCGTGAGGAAGATAATTCTCGGCTTCAATCGTACTGGGACGGTACAGCTTAATGGCGGCACTTGTCGACAGCACCGTCGTCATCCACCTCTTCCGCAAAAATCCAGATGCCCGCGATTGGATCGACACCCAGCAGGACTATCTTTTCGTCACACCAATTACATGGCTTGAGGTCATGTTTGGCGCGCCTGGTAAAGCAGGACAGGTCACGAGTAAAGCCATTCTTGGCCGCTTCGATATGCTCTACCTCACAACAGAGGATATGGACTGGGCCATGAGGCAGATGGAGATGCATCGACTGTCCCAAGGTGTTGGCATCAACGACTGCTTGATTGCCTCAGTCTGCCATCGGCTGCAAATGCCGATTTATACCCACAACCTGAAGGATATGCTTAAGCTACTCGATTCTTCACTTGTGATTCAGCCTTATTAGCCCGCGCCCAGCCGACCGAACTCGCGCGCAAGCTGATCGCTGCTCATGTGAATCATCGTCGGGCGGCCATGCGGGCAGGTCAGCGGATTCTGCGTCCGCTCCAACTGGCGGACGAGCGCCTGCATCTCATCATGGCTCAAAATCTGCCCGGCTTTGACGGCGGCCTGTTTGCACACCCGCAGCACAATCTTGCCCTCAATGGTCGATTGACCGGGGACATTGCCCGCCGACAGGTCTTCGATGATCCCGGCGACGACTTCGACCGGGTCATTATCGGCCAGAATCGCCGGAATCGAGCGGACGATGTAGGTGTTCGGGCCAAATGGCTCCAGCGTGAAGCCGATCATTCGCAGCGCGTCGAGGTTATCTTCGAGCAGGTGCGCCTCGGACGGCGCGACCTGTATCGTCTGCGCGGCGAGCGTCTGCTGCGTCATCGCCTGCTGACGAGCGAAGTCAGCCATGAACTGCTCGTAGAGAATCCGCTCGTGCGCTGCGTGCTGATCGATCAGGTATAGGCCGATTGGCCCTTCGGCGACGATGTAGCTCGCGCCGACCTGTCCGACAACCCGCAGCATCGGCAGCGTGCGCGGGCGCTGCCGGGCAATGGCCGTCACGTCGCCATCATCCTCAAAATCGCCCCCATCCGCCGCCTCAGTCTGTGACGGCTGAAGCGTGACCGCCCCGCCCTGACGCGCATAGCCGCCGGGGCCATCGAGCGCCAGACTCATATCGAGCTGGCGATGCGCGCCGCGATTCCATTCCGGTGACGGCTCATCCTCCGGCATCTGATAGCGACCGCCGCGCAGCAGCGGCGTCTGCGCCTGGTCGATGACGGCGCGGCGCACAGCGCGTTGAATGGCGGAAAAAACCGCATCGGTATTCTGAAAGCGCACTTCAGCTTTGGTCGGATGCACGTTGACATCGACCGACTCCGGCGGCAGGTCGATCATCAGCACCGCGACCGGAAAGCGTCCGGTCATCAGCAGCGTGTGGTACGCCTGAATGACGGCGTAGCTCAGGCGCGTATCCTGAATGTAGCGGCCATTGACGAACAGGGTAATGTGGCCGCGATCTGCCCGGTTGAACGACGGCGATGAGGTATAGCCAGCTACACGGATCGGCTGCTCGCTGCCTTCAGGGAACGTCTCGCCATCGACCGCCAGCATATTGCGGAAGTCTTCCAGCCCGACGACGTTCACCAGCACGTCGGCCAGCTCGCCCGCGCCGCTGGAGCGAAAAATCTCGCGTCCATCCTGCTCTAAGACGAAACGCACGTTCGGATAGGCCATCGCGTAGCGCTGAACCACCTGTGAGATCAGGCGCTTCTCGGTCGCTTCTGACTTGAGGAATTTGAGCCGCGCAGGCGTATTGAAAAACAGATGCTCGACGGTGATGACTGTGCCAATCGGCGCGCCAACCGCCTTACGCTGGATGACCCGTCCGCCTTCCATCCGCAGCGCTGTCCCCATCGTCTCAGTCTGATGGCGCGAGGTCAGCGTCGCCTGACTGACCGAGGCAATGCTCGACAGCGCTTCACCGCGAAAGCCAAGCGTGCGGATTTGCTGAAGGTCGCTGACCGCTGCCAGCTTGCTGGTGGCGTGACGCGCGAACGCCAGCTCGACTTCAGACGTCAGGATGCCGCGCCCGTCGTCGCTGACGCGCATCAACCGCCGACCGTCGCCCATAATATCAACTCGGACGTGGGTCGCGCCCGCATCAAGCGCGTTCTCGACCATTTCCTTGATCGCCGACGCTGGCCGCTCGACGACTTCGCCCGCCGCGATCTGCGCGACGACCTCTTCGTCCAGAATGCGAATCGTCATGCGCTCCACTCCCGCTCATCAGCGCGATGAGCGAACACCTGTGCTGTTATTCTATTATAAGCGGATTTCGGAATCAATCCAGGCTGAGAGGCAGTTGGTGGTCAATGATATTCGCGCCTGCCAGCGGGATGTTGAAGCCGAAGGTGCTTCCCTGTCCTTCGACGCTTTCGACCCACGCTTTGCCGCCGTGACGCTCGGCCACGCCGCGGACGATAAACAGGCCGAGGCCGCTGCCCTTGATCCGGTTATGCTCAGGCCGCTTGAGGCGGACGTTGCGCCTGAACAGCCGCTTTTGATTGGCGGGGCTGATGCCTGGGCCGTCATCCTGCACGCTAAAGACGACGTTGCCGCGATTCAGGCGCAGGCCGATGTC
>CAZZAO010000004.1:72391-84190 GCA_964652205.1 uncultured Anaerolineaceae bacterium
GCGTCAGCGTAAATCACTGGCACATCGTCGGCAACAGCCACGACTATCGCCAGATCGATCTTATCAGCGGGCGTCGGGTAAGTGTCATACACGCGCATAACGATTTCACGAACATCACACAGATCGCGCTTCATCTCGTAAAAGCCAGTCACGGGATCGAAACGGTCGGCGTCCTGAAAATGCTCAACCTGGGCATTGATGCGTTCGACCGCGTTGAGAATCTTTTCCGCCTGGGTCGCCGCCAGTGGGTTTTCGGCGTCGGTGAGCTGCGCTTCGAGGATACTGGCATAACCCTTGAGCGCCGTCAGCGGCTGGCGCAGGTCGTGAGCGATGACGCGCATGAACTCGCTGCGATTCGCCAGCTCCGTAATATCGTGGAGCAGGACAATACGCGCGCTGCTGCCGGGGACAAAGGATACTTTCGGCGCGAAAACGCGTGTCTCCGACGATTCTGGGTCATTACGCCAGATCGTTTCCTTGCCGTCAACCGCCGCGATGAGCCGGACGGAATTCGCCAGCTCAGTCAGCGGCTTGCCCTGCGCGCTGACCGACGTGATGCCGAACAGCGACTCCGCCGCGTGATTGAGGGCGATCAGCTTATCCGCGTCGTCGATCAGCAGGATTGGATCGCTGTTCTGAAAGACGACGTTCATAGCGGCGTAATCGCCACGCTGTGCCTCGACTGACTGCCAGCGACTGGCGACAATCGTCAGGCCATCGACCAGCGCCGCCAGCGCTGAATGATCCTCAGTGGTGAGAGTATAAGGCTGCGCGAACAGCAACCACAGCCCGCCCTGCACGCGCTGATCGACGAAGATCGGCGCGGCCAGCACCGTCGGGTAGGCCGTCGGTCCCTGATCGAGCAGCGGCGGATTGAGTTCCAGTCCCTCGGACAGCTCAAAAACTGAAGCGTGCAGCGCTTGATCCTCGACGTTCCACCCGGACGCCACGCCGACATCGACGCGCGCATCGGGCGAATTGAAGCTCATGAAGGTTCCGCCATCCGCCCCGGTGGCCGACTGCGCCAGTTCCAGCAGCAGCCGCACGCAGCGCTCGTTGTCCGACGTGACGGCGATAATCCTCAGAATATCCCGAAATGTCCGCTGTTCATCCTGTGTCGGGGGCGAATCAATGTGCATGAGCCGTGACCCTGATGAAAAACCGCTGAAAGGTTTGAAACCTACGGCTGTCATTATATATGACAGCCCGCGTGCGGCGCAAACCGGCCTGAAAACGGAAAAAGTATTAAGACGGATTTCTTGCGGCACAAATTCTTTCATGCTAGACTCAGAGTTACAGCATCTGCACCTCATGCAATCCAACGTGAAGAAACTATGCCTGAAAAGATCCTTGTTGTCGATGACGATATAGATAGCCTTAAGCTGATCGGCCTGATGTTGCAGCGGCACGGGTACGAAGTCGGCGCTGCAAACACCGGACAGCAGGCGATTGCGAAAGCGATGGCCGAACGCCCGAACCTCATCATCCTCGACGTGATGATGCCGGACATGAACGGCTACGAGGTCTGTCGCCGCCTGCGCGCCGCGACCGAAACTCAGTCGATCCCCATCATCATGTTCACGGCCAAGACGCTGATCGACGACAAGGTAGCCGGTTTCGAGGCCGGGGCTGACGATTATCTGACCAAACCGACCCACCCTGCCGAGCTAGCCTCGCGCGTGCGCGCGATTCTGGCCCGCAGCGCCGTCACGACCTCGACCAAAACGCTGCCGGAAGCGCCGGCACGCGGCGCAACCATCGGCCTGATCGGCGCGAAGGGCGGCGTCGGCACGACGACGCTGGCGATCAATATCGGCGCGGCCCTGCTGCTGGCCGGTGAAAGCCCGATTCTGGCCGATTTCGACCTCGGCAGCGGCAGCATGGGGCTGTCGCTCGGCGCGACCAACAGCGCTGGCATGGCGAGCGTCCTGAGCAAGGCGGCGGCAGAAATTCGCCCGCGCGTGATTGAAGAAGAATTATCGACGCATCAATCCGGCCTGCGGGCGCTGCTTTCCAGCCCCAGGCCGAGCGAAACGCAGCTCGCCTATCCGATTGAATCAGCGCTGGCGACGATCCGCACGCTGCGCTCGATGGGTCGCCCGATCATCGTTGATCTCGGCAGCCACGTCACGGCGCAGATCAGCCAGATTCAGCGCGAGATGGATTTGCTGATCGTGGTCGTCGAGCCGCTCGGCGTCACGCTGTCGATGGCGCGCGAGCTGGTCCCTGATCTGGAAGCCGCGCGCCCCGGCGCGCACCGCGTTCACTACGTAGTCGTCAATCGCACGCAGTCAGGAATGCAGATTCCCTGGCACGAAGTCGAGCAAATTCTGGGACAGGAAATTCGCGCCATCATTTCCTCCGCGCCCGATCTGTCCTTCCAGGCCATGCAGTCGCGCGTGCCAATGGTGATGTTCCAGCCGACGGCGATTGTCTCGAACCAGATCACCAAACTCGCCGAAGATCTCAACAGTCGGGTTGTGGCGCAGGTCAATGCGGCGGAATCGAATTAAGGCCGCTCTGGCGCGCACCCGGCGCAGGGTGGAGACAAGCGTATGACCAGCGCGACCACGAACGAAGGCCGGGACATGCCGTCGTCGTTTGCGCAGCTTCTGGCGCGCTACGAGCGCATTATCGAAATCAGCCAGCAGCTCAACTCGACCTTCGATCAGATGTCGCTGCTGCGCAAAATTATCACCGCTTCGATGGAACTGACCAACAGTGAAGCCGCCTCGATTCTGCTGCTCGACGGCGCGACCGGTGAACTGCGTTTCGAGCTGGCCTCGAACATCAAGCCAACCGACTTCGAGAAGATCGTCGTGCCGATAGAAGGCAGCATCGCGGGCTGGGTCGTCACTCATGGCGAGCCGCGCGTGATTCAGGATGTCAGCCACGAACCGGCGCATTACACCAAAGTCGATGACACGATTCAGTTTCGGACGCGCAACATGCTGGCCGTGCCGATGCGCGCCCATAACAAGGTCATCGGCACGCTCGAAGCCGTCAACAAGCGCGATGGCGAGGAGTTTTCTGAAGAGGATATCAAGACTCTGACCGCGCTGGCCGGTCAGGCCGCGATTGCGATTGAGAACACCCGGTTGTTCCAGCAGAGCGATTTCATGTCGGAGATGGTTCACGAACTGCGGACACCGCTCGCCGCGCTCAAGACCAGCACCGTGCTGCTGCTGCGCCCTGACTTACCGGAAAACCGCCGTCAGGAGATGATCCTGACCATGCGTGGCGAAACCGACCGACTCATCAGCATGACAACCGACTTTCTCGATCTGTCGCGGTGGGAATCGGGCCGCGCCCGGCTTGAACCGGAGCCGTTCGACCTGCCCAGGCTGATCGCCGAGTGCATGGACATCGTCGAGCCGCAGGCTGCCGACCGGTCGATTACGATGAGCAATCAGGTCGGAGCCTACACGCTGACCGGCGACCGGGGCAAGATCAAGCAGGTTTTGCTCAATCTGCTCACCAACGGCATCAAGTACAACCGGGATGGCGGCACGCTCGACATCAAAACGCTGCCGCCGAGGGTCGATCATGACCCGTTTGTGGTTATCGCTGTAGCGGATAATGGCTATGGTATTTCCAGAGACGCGCAGAAGAATATGTTCCAGAAGTTTTACCGCGTGGCTGAAACCGCCGGTCAGGCGTCAGGAACCGGCCTGGGGCTGGCGATCACCAAACACATCGTCGAGGCACATAACGGCGAAATCTGGCTGGAAAGCGAAAAGGACGTCGGCTCGACCTTTTTCATCAGCCTGCCGGTCGTGCAGCCTTAAGCTTTGCCGAAGTTGTTCGGGGAAAGGCGCAGCGCGGGATGGCGGATCATCCCGCGCTGTATTGATGTCAGATGTCGAGCACGACTTTGAGCGTCCCCGGCTGCGCGGCGCGTGCCATAGCCGCAAGGCCGTCGTCGAGCGAATAGCGATCCTCGATCAGCGATTAGACATCGACCAGCCCGGAATCGAGCAGGCGCAGCGCCGCGTCGAACGGCCCGCAGCGGCTGCCGATGACGCGAATTTCATCGACCGCCACCTTCGACAGGTTGGCCTGTGCCAGCCCGTTATAGGTGCTCTTGAGGATGATCGTTCCGCGCGGACGCACCAGATCAAGCGCGCGATTGAAGTTCTCCGGCGCTCCAGTCACCTCGATCACTACATCTGCCGAGCCAGCGCGTAACTCGGCGAAGTCGGCGGGATGAATCCCCCAGCCTTCGAGCAGGCGTGCCTGCTTTTCTCGCCGCACCGGGACGACCAGATCAGCGCCGGTCAGCTTCACGACCTGTGCCACCAGCATCCCCAGCTTGCCTGCGCCATAGACGATCACCCGGTCGCGCGCCGAGACATGGACAACTTCAGTCACCCGGACGGCTGCCGCCAGCGGCTCGACGAACACCGCCATATCGTCGCTGACGCGGTCGGGGACAGCGTGCAGATTGTTGACCGGGAGCGTGAGGAAGTCGGCGAACGCGCCGGGGTAGCCGTGGATGCCGACGGCGCGGCGGTTGCGACACTGCGACGGGATTTGCCGCCGGCACATATCGCAGTGCCCGCAGCCGAGATTAATCTCACCGACGACGCGCTGACCGGGCCAATCGCCAGCGGCCTCGGTCACTTCGGCTACAAACTCGTGGCCGAGGCTCCCCTGAAAGCCGTAGTATCCGGCGACTAACTCCAGATCGGTATTGCAGATTCCGGCGCGGCGGATTTTGAGCAGAGCCTCGCCATCGGCGGGCTGCGGTTGTTCCGCAGTCCGGTCGACGACGAGGCCCCGCTGATCGTAGACCAGTGCGCGCATTTGGCCTCAGGCTTCGACGCTGGCCGCTGTCAGCTCATCCTGCTTCCTGTGCCGGTTGACGAAAGGCAGCTCGCCCTTCTCCCACGACACCAGCAGCGGCACTGCGATGAACAGGGACGAGTAAGTGCCGGTAATCAGGCCGACGAACAGGATGGCGACGAACTGACGGATCGACTCGCCGCCGAACAGCAGCAGCGCAATCATGATGAAGAACACATTGATCTGAAGCACGAGCGCGCGCTGGATCGTCTCCAGCAGGCTGCGGTTGACGATCACCTCGAATGGCTCGCCGATGTGCTTGGGGATATTCTCGCGGATCCGGTCGTAGAGCACGATGGTGTCCTGCACCGAGAAGCCAACGACCGTCAGCACTGCCGTCAGGAACAGCGCGTCTACTTCCCACTTGAACAGCAGGCCGAACAGCGACATGGCAGCAGCCACTACCAGCACGTCATGGAACATCGCCAGAATGGCGCAGACGCCGTAGCGGAAGGCATTCGGCACTGCGCGGAAGGCGACCACGATAAAGCCCGTCACGACGATTGTCGCCACGAGGACGGCAAAGACGGCTGACTGCGCCACCTCGCGGCCAATCGTCGGCGAGACCTGCTCGACGTGCAGCACCGAACGATCCAGCGGCGCAAGCTGGTTGAGCGCGGCAATCAGTTGATTCTGCGTCGCCGAATCCTGCGCCGTCTTGCCGCGTACCGACCAGTGATGGTCGGCCTCTGCGCCAATACTCTGAATGATAGTATCCGGGCTGTCAAAGCGGTCGAACGTCTCACGGATATTGGTTTCGTTCGCGCCGGGGCCGGTGAACTTCAATTCATAGATGCTGCCGCCCTGAAAGTCGATGCTCAGGTGAAACGGCGACCCGGTCGTAGCGACCGAGTAGAGCATAATCAGAATCCCTGGGATGATGATGAGCGCCGACAGGGTGTAGTACCAGCGGCGATTCTGAGACAGGCGATAGAGCCACATGTTTGATATCCCCCTACCTTGTAGCGCCGAGCAGCCAGCGGCGGGCGGTCAGCGGGTTGCGGAACAGGTCGACCATCAGGTTCAGGAATGTCCGCGTCACGATGACGGCGGTGAACAGGTTGAGCAGCAGACCGAGCGCCAGCGTGACGGCGAAACCGGCAACGATACTCGCCCCCGGCGTCTGGCCGAACAGGAACAGCACGCCGCAGATGATAATCGTCGACAGGTTCGAGTCGCGGATGGTCGGCCAGGCGCGGCTGAAGCCTTCAGGGATGGCGACTTCCAGCGACGAGCCGCTGTGCAGTTCTTCCTTAATGCGCTCAAAGATCAGCACATTGCCGTCAACCGCTGTCCCTATCGAGACGAGGAAGCCGGTGATTGCCGGGAGTGTCAGCGTGACCGGGATGATCTTGAAAGCTGCCATATTGAGCAGGATGAAGACGCCAAGCGCCAGGTCAGCGGCGATGCCGGGGACGCGGTAGTAAACCAGCATGAACAGCAGCACGACAGTCACGCCAAGGATGCCCGCGCGAATGCTTTCACGCACTGATTCCTGGCCGAGCGTCGCGCCGACCGTCTCGGCGCTTTCGACGCGCAGCGGGATCGGCAGCGAGCCGGAGCGAAGCTGGAGCGCAAGCTGTTTGGCGCTGGTTTCGTCGAAGCTGCCGGAGATCGTGCCGCCGGTGGGCAGCGCGTCGCGGATCACCGGCGCGGACAACACAACACCATCGAGGACAATCGCCATCGGCTGGCCGATATGCGCGCCGGTGAACGGCCCAAAGACCTGGCTGCCTTCATCGGTTAGCTCGAAACGGATCGTCCACTGCGTCCCGTTCAACTGCGCGACCGCCGATTGCAGACCGGAGCCGGTCATAATCGTCGGGAATGGCTGGCCGGTGTCCGGGTTGACCATCGGCTGTTCGGTCGGCGCGGCAGCGGGGCCAGCCTCGGCGGTGGCCGCAGCAGCCGGGGCGGCAGCCGATGCGTCTGACGTGGCCTCGGCAGTCGCCTGCGCGGCATTGGCAGCGGCAGCAGCTTCACGATTCTGCTGCATCTTCTGCTGCTCCGTCGTCAGGATATGATGCCCCTCGAAGCTGCTGACACGGCTGCCCATGCCGCTGAAGTCGACAAATTCGAGCAGGGCCGTCTGCTGGATCGTCTTGATGGCAGCGTCCGGGTCGGTTTCACCCGGAAGCTCGACCAGAATACGGCTGTTTCCCTGCACCTGCACCGTCGGCTCGGTCACGCCGAGGGCGTTGACGCGCTTACTGACGTTGTTCGCCGCTGTCTGGAGATCCTGCACCGTGAACGAGCCGGGTGGAAGCTCCGCCTGCAACAGCACCCGCAGGCCGCCGACGATGTCAAGGCCGAGGCTCTGATGTGGCGCAAAGATGATGTCAGGCTTGCCGTTTCCATCCGAATCGAACTGGAACTGCGCCCCTTCGGTCGATGGTAGGCTCACCCACCCTGCAAAGAGAGTCAGGATGATAATAAAGACGAGCCACCAGATGTGACGTTTCATACGGTCGTGCCTTTCTTAAGTAAAAAAACACGGGGGTGGTGTAGTTGCCCCGTGTTTATTCGCCAGTCACTTGAACTCGCTTATCCTCGTCGAGGCCAGTCCGGGCCGCTTTGGCAAATTCATCCGCGTCGTAGCTATGAACCAGTGACGCCATCAGAAAACGTACCACGACTCCATCCGCAATCTCGACGTAGGCTACGCCCTTATCCGCATCCAGTTTCTGCACTTTACCGATGATCCCCCCATACGTCACGACTTCATCCCCAACGTCGAGCGCGCGCGCGAACTTCTGCCGCACCTGAAACGCGCGCTGGCGCGGAAAGACGACCATCGACCAGTAAGCGCCGAGCAGCAGGATGAGTACCACCCCCAGCAGTAGAAATTCTGGCACGTTCCTGTCACCCTGTCTAACACGGAAACCGGTGAGATTATAGCGCTAACCCGGCGTGTTACAACAGTCTGAAATCCATGCAATACACTGCCAGCCCACTGGCCTCACGAGCCGCCGTTTGCTTGACCACTCTCAGGATTATCCCTACAATACGAGCGCAAGAGGGTACATGTTCCGGTGAAACCGCCTTTCAGGCTGATCGGAGCCTGTAGAAAGCAGGGGAAACGTGATGCGCCACCTGAAAGTTGGAATTTTGAGCGGCCTGCTGGCCTTGCTGGTCATCAGCGGCTTGAGCATTCTGCCCGCGCGAGCAGGCGACCGCCTGCTGACGGTGAACAACGGCAGCGAAAATGACGTCTGGTTTATCAAGGGCGAAAAATCGCTGGTGATGAATGGCTTCGACCTGACGCCGATGCAGGTCTTGCAGCCCGCGACGCTCGACAGGGTGACGATCACAGTCGATACGCCGGTTCCCGATCAGACGACGACTATCGTCGTTTATCAGGACGCGAATGGCGGCTCCCCGGTCGATGCCCGGTTGGTCGGCCAGCAGGATGTCACCATCACGTCCAGAGGCTCGGTGACGATCACGCTTGCTAAGCCGGTGACGATCACAGCCCCGGTCGTCTGGGTTGGCTTCTATCTGCCGGTTGGTTTCAAGTTCCTTGCCGACAAGTCCGGCCCGTCGGTGCTGACTTACTGGGCGTGGACAGCAGGCGGGACGTTCGACCTCGCCAACCTCTCATCGGCGCAGGTGCTCGGCCCGTCGGATGGCAGCGCGCCGGTCGGCCTGAATCTCAACGGCAAGGCGCGGATCACGGCTGAGATCACCGGGGCGAATCCGCTGCTCGGCACGCCGGTCGTCATGCAGGCCTATCAGGCGCAGGGCAATCCCAACTTCAATAAGGCCAATATGGTCGCCTACCCCGACTGCCTGCACCTGTTCCACGATCTGGCCGACGAATTCGATACCTACCATGACTCGGTCGATATTTACTGCCGCGAGCTGCAACTGTGGGATGCGCCCGCGACGCCGCCGGGCTACGAACAGCGGGGCCGGATGTTCGACGTGACCATGTTTACCGGGAACGGCGTTCAGGCCAACAATTTCCAGTTCCCGGTGACTCACTGCATCGAGGCCAATCAGGACTATCTCGACGTCGGCCTGGTCGGCGTTGCCTATGGCTCGCCGCGCGTCTGGCGCTTGCTGCCCACCGCGCGCTTCGACAACCTGATCTGCGCCGAGCTGCCGCATGGCGGCACGGTGACGTACTTCATCCCGCTCGATAAGAAATAGCGTTTCCGGGCTGGCGGAAAAGCTCCGCCAGCCCTTTTAATTTCCCGAAAGGACTTCATCGCTCCATGCGCGTCGAAACAAACACGAAGCTGGTCAAACGTAACCGCCAGATCGCTCAATATCTGTTTTTCTTCAGCTTCGGCATTCTGATCCTCGGCCTGTTCCTGACCAATCAGCAGGCTGCGACCACGTCTCCTGTCTCGCCAACCAATGAGCTTTTGCTGGCGGGTATCCTGCCTGCCATCGTGGTCGTCGTGGCCTTCATCTCGACGATGGTCTCGGTGCGGATGACGAATAGCTGGGTGCGCGAGCCGCGTCCCGACGTCCTGCTGCGCGACGCGCTCAAGGGCGTCAGCAATAAGGTCGTCCTCTATAATTTCTATCATGGGACGGCGAAACATGTTCTGGTCGCGCCGCAGGGCGTTTATTCGGTGACGACGCGCTTCCAACCCGGCAAGTTCATCAATACCGGCAGCCAGTGGCAGACGCTCAAGAGCCTGCCGAGCCGCCTGATCGGCATCTTTCGCTTCGATGGCATCGGCAACCCGACGCTCGACGCGCAGCGCGATGCCGAACACGTCCGCAAGCTGCTGGCCCCGATTGCGCCGGACGTTCCGGTGACGCCGCTGATCCTGTTTCTCGACCCGCGCGCGCAGATCACCATCAAGGACCCGGACGTGCCGGTACTGCGCGCTCAGGACAAGCTTGACCCTGGCCTGCGTGACTTCCTGCGTAATATCGAGAAGGATAAGCGTGTCTCGCTGACGCCAGAGCAGATTCGCGCCTTTGAAGAAGCGACGCTGCCGCAGCAGGCTTGATGGTCAAGGGACGTCGCTCGACCCTCGCAGCCGTCATCCTGCTGATTCTGCTCGGCTTTGCCGTGCGGATGTACCGGCTCGACACCCTCGCCTTGCGCGGCGATGAAGCTTTCACCGTCATTCACTGGATGCGCGAGCCGCTCGATCATACGCTGGCGGCTATGGCGACGACGGATCCCTTTCCGCCGCTGGCTTATGCCCTGTTCCGCCTGTGGGGGCTGGCGCTCGGCGCGAGTGAATCGACGGCGCGGCTGCTCCCTGCCCTGCTCGGCGTCATCGGCGTTCCGGCGATCTATGCGCTCGGTCGGCGGCTTGGCGGAAGGTCGGTCGGGCTGGTCGCCGCCTTTCTGTGGGCAGTCCATCCCTATGCCATCTGGCACGCGCAGGACGCGCGCGCCTATGCGATCTGGTCGTCGGCCAGCCTGGTGGCGGCGTGGCTGGCCGTCCGGGCGCTGGAGCGGGATCGGTGGCGCGACTGGCTAATCTACATCGTGGCGGCAGCAGTTGCCGCATATTTATACTATTTAGAGCTTTTTACGCTCGTGGCCCTGAGCCTTTATGCTGCCCTCGCCTACCGGGGCCAGTGGCGGCGGCTGTCACACGGGGTCGGGGCGCTGCTGGCTGTCGGCCTGCTGCTTGCGCCATGGTTTATTCAGCCGCGGCTGCTGGTTGGCAGCGGCTATGGCGGCACGACCGGCGGTTTCGACGTCAGCCGCCTGTGGCTCGACTTCCTGCCGACGCTGACTTTCGGCCAGAAGACACTGCCTGCCGCGGTTTTGCACTGGCTCTGGATTCCGATGATGCTGACGGTCGGGGTCGCGCTCTGGGCGCTGCGGCGACGGCGACGGTTGCTTGCGTTTGTGGTCGCCGTCGCCGCAGCGCCCCTACTGCTGCTCGCTCTTGTTTCGTTAAAGCTCAACGTTTTTGAGCCACGCTATGTCCTCGGAACGGCTCCCGCTTATGTTCTGCTCTTTTCCGCCTGGCTTATCTGGCTGACACGCCAGCGCTGGACACATCGAATCGCCCCTGTTCTTGCGGTCGTCTTATTTTGTCTCTGGCTCGGTTTAGATGGGATAAGCCTCAGAAACTACTGGTTTGATCTTGACTATGCGAAGTCTCCCGACTGGCGAGGATTAGCGTCGTATCTCGCCGCTCATGCCAGTCAGGATGACCTGATTGTTCAGGCATCTGCCGACGAGGCATTCAATTTCTACGCCGACAAATATCACCTGACCGAAGATCGCAAACAGTTACCGGCAGGGACGAAACAAACCTCAGGCGAAATCGTCAGCCTGCTGGCAGCAGATGAGCCGACTCATGACAGTTTCTGGCGCGTCGGCCAGTCGTTCATGGATTGGCCGAATTACGGCGTGGTCGAAGCATGGCTGGCGAAGAATATGCAGCGCGTCCGCGAGACGTCGATCAATGGCCTGACGGTGCAGCAGTTCATGCCGTGGCAACCGCGCGCTGGCGAGCTGGCCCCTGCCCCGCTGGCAATCTTTGGCAGCACAACCGAGCTGGTCGGCGCGCGCGTGCTCACGCCTTCTGAGACGTCCGGCACGCTGACCGTCTGGCTTTACTGGCGGCCACTGGCGCAAACCAGAGCGCCGCTCAAGGTGTTCGTTCAGTTGATCGGCGCGCCAAATCCGTCCGGGTCTCCCCTGTGGACGCAGGACGACCATTACCCGCAGGATGGGCGCATCGACACCACCTACTGGCTGACGAACACGACCTATCGTGACGTCTACCAACTGCCGCTCGCAGGCGTCCCGGCAGGTGACTACACCGTGATTACCGGCCTGTACGACCCGACCAGCGGGATACGCTTGCCTGTTGGTCAGCAGGACTACTACTCGGTCAGCCCCCTGCATCTTGGTGATTGACTATGCGAACGGAAACACGAAATAAAAAACGAGGCGGCTGTGCCTCGTTTTTTATTGCACTTCGACGCCAGCGACGTCGTTAGCCGCCGAGGTCATTGAGG
>CAZZAO010000004.1:84200-86227 GCA_964652205.1 uncultured Anaerolineaceae bacterium
CTGCTGCCACTTGGTCTGGAGCATGGTGTAGGTCGCCTCGGAGATTGCGCCCGACATCAGCCGCGCGTCCAACTGATCGAGGAACGCCTGAACTTCCTCTTTCGTCTGCGGATTGGTCGGAGCAGCGGACGGCACAGGCGCAGCAGCCTGCGGCGCAGCCTCGCCACCGGCCCGATTCTGCATCATGTTCATCATCATCTGCTGCATCTGCATCTGCTGCTCGGCCATCTTGCGCTGCATGTCGGCCATGTCGGGGTTGAGCGCCGCGCCGATCTGCTGGCCGACGCCGAGGCCCAGTCCCGCGCCCGCCAGCGCGCCGCCCGCGCCGGTATTCTCCGCCGCCTTCTGGGCAATATTGAGCCGCTGGACGCGCTCCCACTGGTCGAGCGAGACGTAGTTACGCAGTTCGTCGAGCGTGACGCCTTCCTTCGCCTGAAACGGATTCGACTCGAATGCCTTGATCTTCAGGCCGAGCGCGTCGAATTTGTCATTGAGCTTCGCCAGCATCGCCGCGTTCAGGTCGCCGATCATCCGATTGGCGTCGGGGATGCTCTGCGCGCCGGACGAGGACAGCAGCCGCGCCACCTCGCCGAGCAGCATCGCCTGAATACGATCCTTGATGTCGGTCACTGTCGTGATCGGCTTGCCGACGCCGTACTGCTTGACGAAGCGCATCGGGTCGCTCACGCTGATGTCGATGACGCCATGCGTAATCAGCAGCACCGCGCCGAGGCCGCGACCGGGCGTTTCCAGCACAATCGGCGGGTTGGTTCCCCAGCCGACCTGCGGCATATCCTTCAGGTTGACGAAGTACAGGTCGGCGGTGAACGGCGTCCGTCCATTCGTCGCCAGACCGATGATGCCCGACAGAATCGGGATATTGGCCGTCGACAGCGTATGCCGACCGGTCGGCAGCACGTCGAGCGCCTCACCGCCGCGCACGAACACCGCCGCCTGACTTTCGCCGACGATCACCTGCGAGCCGAGCCGCCAGTCACCGCTGCCGCCCTGCGGCTCGCGGTAGGTCAGCTCCTCAGTAGCGACGTTGACGTGATCGATAACATCAATGATACGGGCCATGCCCCAACTCCTTTAAAAGTACCGGGTACCGGGTGAAAACGCCTGCTAGGACTTGCCGATGTTGGTCAGGGTGTCGGCGCGTTTGGCGAACGACTCGCTGGCCTCGGCAATCAGACTGTCGAGCGTCTGAACCGCGCCATCGACGTCGCCCTTATCGGTCACAACCTTATCGAGCGTGTCGAGCGCCCCGTCGAGCTTCTCGACGTAGCCGATCTGAAGCTCATCGAAGTTATAGAGCAGATCGAGCGCCGCTGCATCGACCTTGATCGCTTCGTAAAAGCCGGAATAACCGGGCGCTGCCGCCTTGATCCGGTCATGATAGGTTTGCAGGTGCGCGGTCACAGCGGACAGCTTGCTCATGCCCTTCATGCCGTTCTGATCGAGCAGGCGGCGCGAAATCCCGGCCAGCCGATTGATGCGCTGCTGAACTGCGTCTGCGAGATAGTCGCGCAGCATCCGGTCAGCCGTGCGCCGCGCCTTACGATCCATGTAGCCCTCGAAGCCGGGAATATGCTTGAGAATCCTCGGCAGCGAGCCACGGTCATTGGTAATTCGGTTATACAGGTCTGATGACATTTGAACCACTCCTACTTTCTGATACAGCAATCCACCTGTTATAGCGGCTCAAACGTGGTTGCGAACTCCCAGTTTTGCGGAGTTCAACCGCGTTCATCCCTCACGACAGGAAGTATTCTGTACCGCAGAACTTGCAGACGACGATCCCCTTGCCCGCCAGCGTCAATTCGCCGCCGCAATTCTTGCACTTATCTAACTGGCGAAGCTGGCTGGCGTCGGCGGAATAGAGGACGCCCTTATCCCAGTTGACGTAGCCGCTGAAGACCTGCAAGCCGACAAGCTGATGCACCATGTCGCGGACGCTGTCGACCGGGACATGCATCTCAACCGCCACGTCATTGACCTGTACCTGCCCGCGACTCTTGATGATG
>CAZZAO010000004.1:86247-90595 GCA_964652205.1 uncultured Anaerolineaceae bacterium
CCGCTGCATGACCGAGTCCTGCTGCTCCTGCTGGCCGCCGCGCAGGTATGAAAAGACGCCAAAACCGACCAGCAGCGCCACCGGGATGAACAGGATGAAGCCGCCGAGCAGCGCGCCGCCCGAACTCGTGCCGCTCACGCCTTTCGAGGTCGCGTACAACTGCACCTGCGATGCCAGCCACAGCCCGCCAATCACGGCGATGCCGAGGCCCAGAACTGCCAGAACGATGCCGATCAACCGGCCTGAACTCATGTTTACCCTCGCTTAATGGTTAGCCGAACCCACTGCTGCCGCCGCCGCTGGAACCGCCGCCGCCGCCACCACCACCGCTGAACGACCCGCCGCCGCCGCTCCAGTGACCGCTGCTGCCCGATGTCGAGGACTGCGGGCGGCTGGTCATGGCGCGTGAAGCCGAGTCGAGCATTGACGAGAGGCCGGTCGAGAGGTTTTCCAGCCCGCTCGACAGGTTGCCAGACATGTTGTTGAGGTCGAACCCGCCGCCCGGCGCCTGCGCCAGATCGCCGGGGAAGCCCGCGCCGCCCGTCCCAAACGGATTGGCGCTGCTGATCGGCGTGCCGGGGATGTAGCCACGGCGGTACGGCCCGCCGATGTAGGTCGGGAAGTACCAGAACGGAATCGGCATATTCGGCACATCGCGGAAGCGCTGCATCCACGTATGGTCGAGGTTGAAAGCGACCGCGTAGGGCAGGAACTCATCGAAATGCTGCGCCGCGCTGCCGACGTCGCCATACTTCTCCAGATGGCGCAGGTATTCGAGGAAGGCGTTCCACTTGGCCGCCTCTTCCGCGCCCTTCTGCGTTTTGGCGGGCATGGCCTGCGCGGTAATCAGCGCGACGACGCCGACCAGACCCAGCGCGAACGGAATGCAAGCCAGAATATCGCCGTAGGTATCGGCAGCAGCCCCGACGCCGAAGAAAAAGATCACCGCCGCCAGACCGATCAGCAGGATGCCGATGAACGACCAGCGCGTGCGGGTTGCGTTCGGGTTTTCAGGGAACAATCCCTCGCTCACCAGCGCGCTGTAAAGGTCGTTCTGAATCTGCGGAATGACGCTGTAGAACTTGTTCTGAAGCGAAGTCAGCGAGCGCTCCATCTTGTCGCCGCTGAAGACGTTATTCATGAAGCGCGACTCGTAAGGCTTAAGATCAGACGTCGCTTTATCGGTGCGCTTGAAGGTGAAGCTGCTGCTCTTGCCGATACCGAACAACCCTTCCGTCTGCTCTTCTTCGATAACAATATAGCCGCGCCGGGCGAGGTCGATCATGATCGACATCACATCGCGGACGTCCGCTTTCTCGTCGATCAGCGTCCCGACGACTGCCGGAGACAGGTTCGACGGCGGCTCGCTCAGGTATTCCGGCACGACGCCAACTTTCGGATCGCGCCCGCGCGTCATATAGAGCATGTAGATCACCAGCGGCCCGCCGAGCGCGATCAGCAGCGAGACGAGAAAGACGACGATGTTGATGATCGGCTGGACATTGTCCTGAAAGGCGCGCTGCTGATCGAACGAGCCTTGCCACGCTGGCGCGACCAGATTCGGATCGTGTGGATACTGCGCGCGCAGCTCGAAATTCTCGTCGCCGCCGATCTGGCGCGTCGCGCTGGCGGTCACGGTCGTGCCGCTGACGTCAACCGTTGCCGGCGCGCCATACGTTACAACCGGATCCGTGCCTTCACGCGGCGCGTAGCCTGCTGGCAGCGTCAGCTTGATCGTGCTTGCGCCGATGCCGAAGCCGAAATGCTCCGGCGGGATAGCTGACCACCACAACTGGTCGCCGCCCTCATAGGCCCGCAGCGCGCCATCGACGGTGTATGCGATAGAAAATTTAGCGCTGCCATTGGTGATCGGTTGCAGGAAATAATAGGCAATCGTCATCCCGTTCGAGCCGCGCGAGGCGCAGTAGGTTCCCGCCGACTTATTGCAGCCCGATTGCAGCGGCTGACCGTCCTGCTCGACCGAAATATTGGTGATTCCCGTCAGGTTCGTCATCTCGATAACGCGCGAGCCAAAGCGGAACGTCCCCGTAAACTGCACGTCGTACAGCTCGGTCACGTCGAAATGGTTGCCGCTGGTATCAACGTTATCGATATTCACGTCCCAACGGTTCCAGAACACCGTTCGGTCATCCTGTGCGGCAGCGGGCCTCACGCCGGGCAGGATCAGCGCCAGCACGGCAACGGCCAGCAGCGTTGTCAAACTCGTTCGTACTCGCATACCGCAAATGCTCCTTACGCTGTCATCATCCACACCTGGGCTGGCACGTTTCGAGCCGCATGAGCGCCGCGTGCCAGCGCCACAGGGCTACGATCATACCCTAAGGATACTATACGGCAATTCAAGTCGTCACGTCTCAGGCAAATAGTCGGGAACCTCTCTCGGTCAAACGGCAGAGATTGCTGCCTGAGCCGACTGGCGGCTATTTCAGGATGTGTGTATTATGAAACCAGAGTCTAACGATGGCCGGATTCATGGCGAGGAGAAAGGTCTATGCAACATAGACATTGGATCGCAGGTCTGATCTTTACGGTGCTGGCATTTGGCGCGCTCACCTTCAGCGCCAGCGCGCAGGACAGCACCGCCACGGCGGAAGCAACGCCGGATGTCCTGGCGACAGCCGCGCCCCCCGCCACTGAAACTGCTGAAGCGACGGCAGTCACAACGGAAGTCGCAACCGCCGCGCCGACCGTCGCGCCGACGGCAGTCAGTGAATTTATCATTTACGCGGTCGAACCGGGCGACAACCTCTATAAGATTTCGGTCAAGTTCGGCACGACGATGGATCGGATCGCCGCCGATAACGGCATCACCAATCCGCAGCTGCTCTACGCGGGCCAGCAGTTGAAGATTCGCAACCCGCAGGCTCAGAACCTGCCGACCGCCGCCCCGACAGCGACGGAACCGAGCGCGCCGCCTGTGTCGCAGCAGACCTATGTCGTCACTTTCGGCGACACGCTGGCGCGGATCGCCAATCGCTTCCACGTCACCCAGGCGGCCTTGATGCAGGCTAACAAGATCACCAATCAGAATCTGGTCTACGTCGGCCAGACGCTGATTATCCCCGGCACGGCGACGCCGACACCGATGCCTACGCCGACCGAATCCGTCCCGGAGATCACGCTTGAGGCACAGGCCGCGACGCTCAACACCAGCTTTGGCTACGGCCTTGAAGTCTTTGCCGCTGCCGATAACGCCGCTTCGGTAGCGCAGGTCGCCTCACAGTTGGGCATGGGCTGGGTCAAGGTCGAAGTAGACTGGCGTGACTATGAGCCAACTCAGGGACAGATCGATTTCACCACGCTCGACCCGATTGTTGACGCGCTGTCCGGGCAGAACCTGAAGATTCTGTTCACCGTCACCACTTCGCCGGAATGGGCGCGTACCAGCCGCGACGAAGAAGGCCCGCCGGATGATTTCGGCACTTACGCCAGCTTCGTCGGCCAACTGGCGGCGCACTACAACGGCAAGGTGCAGGCCTATGAAATCTGGGACGAGCCGAACCTGCGCCGCGAGTGGAACAGCAACCTGCACGCCATCAGCCCGCAGAGCTATATCGAGCTGCTCCGTCAGGCTTACGCGACGATCAAGGCCGCCAACCCGCAGAATATCGTCGTCAGCGCGGGCCTCTCGCCGACCGGCTTCAACGACGGCGTCAATGCCATCAACGACCGCATCTTCCTCGACGGCCTGTACGCCAACGGCGTTGGCAACGTCACCGATGCCATCGGCGCGCATCCCGGCGGCTGGGCCAACCCGCCCGACTCGCTCTGCTGCGCGGCGTCGGCAGGCGTCTCGACTCACTTCGAGGACAAGAGCTTCTACTTCCTCAACACCCTCGGCGACTATCGCCAGATCATGACGCAGAACGGCAATGCGACGAAGCCCATCTGGGTGACGAAGTTCGGCTGGGGAACCAGCGAAGACACCGCCGCGCCGTCGTCGATCAATGTTTTCATCACCTACACCAGCCTGGCCGAGCAGGCGATCTACGACCCGCGCGGCTTCGAGATCGGCCAGCAGTTGGGCTACATCGGGCCGATGTTCCTCAACAACCTCAACGGCTGTCAGGCCCGCCCGAACGACGCCGAGCTGTGCTACTACAGCCTGATCGGCCCCGACGGCGCGCCGCGCCCGGTCTACACCGCCGTTCAGTCGATGGACAAGACAGCGCCTGACGCGGTGCCGGAATCGACCGAACCCGCCATGACCGCGATGCCATTCGCCGCGACGGCTGAAGTCACGGCCAATGCAACCGGGTAGAGTCATGCCCTCACCCCCGGCCCCTCTCCCTCAGGGCGAGGGGAAAAGATCAAAATAAAGAACGCC
>CAZZAO010000005.1:0-3257 GCA_964652205.1 uncultured Anaerolineaceae bacterium
CAAGCAAACTGAAGCTGGCTGAAGCCAGCTAACAATCGCAAGAACAGTAGCTCGTTTTAATCTGCAAAGATCATCATCATGCCAGCATGGGGATCATGCACGTTGATAATCGCCAGCGTGGGTCTGGCAGAAGCGCGAACCATCGCGCCCCTACGGAAAGTAACCCCTCCCCCTGTCCCCCTCCCCGTAAACGGAGAGGGGGGGGAGTGGATGCGAACCATCGCGGCTTTGATCTTTCTCCCCTCGCCCTCCGGGAGACGAAGTGGTTATGGTCTCGCTCGTGCCGCGAAGCGGCATCTCGACCCGCAGGGCGAGTGGGCCTAACCAGGGGCCGGGGGTGAGGGCTGACGAGCGCGAACCATCGCGCCCCTACCGAAGACGCTGTGTTCATGACGATACGCCGGGGATTTAATCGTTTCGACATGCTGCTGATGCTGGCGCTGTTCAGCGCGGCAGTCGTGCTGCGCGTCTGGCTGCTGGCCGGGACGCCGTTCGATGGTCTCTACGGTCAGGATGCCTACGCCTACCATGACTTCGCTCAGGCGCTGCGCCTGTCCATCTCGACCGGGAACGCGCCGGGGCCGTTCTTCTGGCCGCTCGGCTACCCGGCGCTGCTGGCCGGAGCCTATGCGCTGTTCGGCGCTGGCGGCTCAACGGGGCAGGCAGTGAGCATCCTGTGCGGCGCGCTGCTCTCGCCGCTGCTCTACGGACTGGCGCGGCAGATCGGCATCGGTCGCGGCGGCGCGCTGGTGGCGGCGCTGGTCATTGCAGCCTGCGGGCAGGCGCTCCAGTCGAGCCTCGTCGTCATGGCCGACATCCCGGCGCTGGCGGTCGCCACGCTGAGCGCGGTCACGCTCTGGCGCTATCGCCAGCGCGGCGGCGCAGGCTGGCTGGCTGCAACCGCCTTTCTGCTGGCGCTGGCCGGAATCACACGCTGGCTTTATCTGGTGCTGGCCCTGCCCTGGCTGGCGGCTGTCCTCGTCGAGCGTGCGCGCCCGCTCCGACGGCGCGAGATTGCGGCAGCCCTTGCGACAGCGGCGCTGGTGCTGCTGCCGCAGATGGTCTACAGCAGCAGCAGTCCATTTCCGCTGCTCAATCATCCGTGGGTCGTCGGCTGGTCGCCGGCTCATGCCACCCTGCGCGTGTTCGACAACGACGACGGCCATTTCGCTTACGCCGAGCCGAACGCGCAGTTCTACGCCCACCCGTTTTACGATCCTTATTTCCTGTCTCCGCTGCTCACGCCGCTGCTGCTCATTGGCGTCTGGGTGCTGCGACGGCGGCGCGCGCCGCTGCTGATGCTGCTCGGTTGGGCGCTGCTGCCGTACCTGTTCCTGATCGGCATCCCCTATCAGAACATTCGCTTTCCGCTGATCGCCATGCCTGCCGTCGCGCTGCTGGTCGGCGCAGGCGCAAACAGGGCGCTCGCGTGGCATCCGCGCTGGAGTCGCCTCGTTCCAGCGACGATGACTGGGCTGGTGATCGTGGCACTGGCGCAGATGCTCCTCGTCAGCCGACCGGTCGTGCGCCAGTTCATCGCCAACCAGCAGGCCGATAAAGCCGCTGTCGCCTGGGTCGCTCAACAAATCCCCGCTCAGGCGACACTCTACACCTACGGCCTGACGCTGACGCTCCGCCACTACACCGATTTCGACGTTCATGAGCTGTACTTCGAGACGCCGACGACGCTGGCGCAGGCGCGCGCGCCGGGGCGCGTCAATTACCTGTTCTGCAACGTCGGGGTGATCGAGAACCAGTGGAAAGGTCGGACGCCGCAGATCGCCTATGACTGGCTCAAGGAGCAGCGCGGGCTGATCCCGCTGGGCCGCTACGGCAGCTATCAACTGTTCAGGCTGGCCCGTTGAACATCGGCATCCTGCTGCCCGGCTTCAGCGCTAACGAGCGCGACGCAGCCATTCCGGTGCAGCTTCACCTGATTCGGGCGCTGACGCAGACTGACGATGTGCGGGTGCTGGCGCTGCGCTACCCTCACCGGCGCGACCGTTACCCCGTCGCGAGCGCGGATGTGATCGCGCTCGGCGCAGCGCAGGGGCGCGGACGGCGACGACTGACGCTGTGGCTCGACGCACTGCGGGCGCTGCGCCGACTGCACCGGGAAAAGCCGTTCGACCTGCTCCATGCCATGTGGGCTGACGAAAGCGGCCTGATCGCGGTCTGGGCCGGGCGCTGGCTCGGCATCCCGGTCGTGGTCAGCGCGACCGGCGGCGAGCTGGTTCGGCTGGACGACATCGGCTACGGCTTGCAGCGCGGCGCGTTCAGCCGCTGGATCGTCGGGCAGGCGCTCAAGGGCGCGGATGCGGTCGTGCTCGCCTGTCGCTATCAGCGACGGTTACTCGACAAAGCAGGCGCTCGAATCAATCCGGCTCGTATCCACCTGATTCCCTACGGCGTCGATACAACGTTATTCGCACCCGGAGATACGCCGCCGAATCCCAATCACCTGCTGGCAGTCGGCTCCCTGAGCGGCGTCAAAGACCACGCGATGCTGCTGCGGGCGCTGGCCCGGCTCGACGCGCAAGTGACGCTGGAGATCGTCGGCGCAGGGCCGGAACGCGCCCGACTCGAGGCGCAGGCGGCAGCGCTCGGCGTCCGCCAGCGCGTGACCTTCAGCGGGCCAGTCGCGCATGATGCCATGCCGCATGTTTATCGTCGCGCCGCGCTGCACATACTGACTTCACGCCACGAAGGACAGGGAATGGTGACGGTCGAAGCTGCCGCCTGCGGCCTGCCGACGGTCAGCACGGCGGTTGGCCTGCTGCCCGATTTCCCCGCGTTCGGCGTCAGCGTCCCGGTGGGAGACGACGCGGCGCTGGCGGCGACCATTGCGGCGCTGCTCGACGCTCCAGCATGGCGAGCGGCGCTGAGCGAGTCGGCGCTCAGGCTGGCGCGAGAGTCGTTCTCTATCGAGGACACGGCGGCACGATTACGCGCTTTATACGCTGGTCTGGCTGCCCAACGCTCATCCTGAAGTGACGGCAGCGCGAACTGCCGGGGCAATATCGCGGGCAAAGACTTCGATTTGCGCCGCGCCGTCGTCCCCGAACGGCCAGAGCAGAAAGGTATCGACGCGGTAATCTTTCGCCAGCGCGGTCAACTGCTCGACCCACTGACTCGGCGTGCCGAACATCGCCGCCTTGTTCAAGCTCTGAGGCCGACCGCCAGAGCGCCCCAGGTCAATTATGCCCATCAGGTTGTAGCCACGGCGGACGGCATCAGGCGAGCGACCGGCCCGCGCT
>CAZZAO010000005.1:3267-60353 GCA_964652205.1 uncultured Anaerolineaceae bacterium
CCCGGCGTCGATCTGCGCGTTGAGTTCCAGCAGGCGCGACGGCGGCACGTAGGATGAAGACACAAGGATGCCGTCGGCCAGTCGCCCGGTCAGGGCCATCATCTTCGAGCCGCTCGCGCCAACCCAGATCGGGATACGGCGGGTCGGGACTGGCCCCGGTTGAGCGCCATTGACCTGATAGAATCGGCCCTGGAAGCTGAACGAATGGCCGCCGCTGTCCCACATGCCGCGCAGAATATGGAGCGCTTCCTCAAAGGCGCGGTAGGCTTCGCCCGGCGTGCGGACAGGCCCGCCGTAGGCTTTAACGGCGTCCCAGAACGCGCCCGCCGCTCAAGACGTCGAGCGTAGCAAGCTGTTTGGCAAGCATGGCCGGGGGGCGCAGAGGCAGATTCGCTACGTCGGTCATAAAGCGGGCGCGCCGCGTTTTGACCGCGAGAGTCGTCATCAGCGTGAGCGTATCGAGGTGACGCCGATTGTAGGGATGATCCTGAATGCAGATGAAATCGAGTCCACCCTCGTCGGCAGCCTGAGCGCGACGATACGAATCGGCCAGTTGGTCGGCAGACGGGTCGATATTGGCTCCAAATAACGGCATGAGCGACATCGAAGATGACTCCTGTTGAACGAAATAGGTCTGACGCCCGGATGCCCCGCCCTGCTGACCGCGTTACGGCGCTGCCGTCGCGTATTTGTCCGCGTCTCCGATGGCCTCGGTCGGCGCATCCGGCTGGACGTAAACCGGGATCATGAACTCGTCGCCGGTCGAGAGCGTGACCATCAGCGTAAACATCTGATTATTGACCAGCGGCTGCTTCAGCCCTTCGAGCATGATGTGGTCGCTCGCAGGCTTCAGTTCGACAGTCGAGTCTGCCGGAACGTCGATCACGTTCAGCCCGCGCATCCGGGCGATGTTGTCGCTGATGGCCGTCTGATGCATCGTCGCCGAAGCTGCCGCATCGGTCATCACCGACGTGACCTGTACCGGCTGATTAGTCGTGTTAATGACCTTGAGATAGATCGCCGCCGTCTCGGACTGGCTGGCGGGGCGCGCCCAGGCATCGACGACCGTGACGCTGCCGCCGCCCTTCGCCAGCCAGACTCCGGTTGCGGCAAACACCAGGCCGACTGCCAGCAGCGCCGCGCCGGGCACCCACCCGCCGCCAGCGCGCTGAGATCGCCGCCGCACGAACGCCCCGCCGACCGCCAGCAGGGCGACGCCGGTCAGCAGCGCCGACCACATACGAGCGCTGTCGGAGAGCGAGTCGTTCGGAGCCGCCATCATCACCATCGGCGCGGCAGCGATCTGCGGCGTAAAATCGATCACCGCGTCGAACTTGTCCGGGCGCTGAATGGTCAGGCGGATGCGCCAGCGCCCCGGCACGCTCAGGTTCGCGCCCTGAACAGCATACGCGCCATCTGGCTGGAGCGTCGGACGCAGCTCGCTTTCGCCGAGCGGCTGATCGAGATTGTCGAAGCGCATTCGGATCAGCGAGGCATCGGTGATCGACCTGCCATCGGCATCCATCAGCGCGAGGCCGAAGCGGTTCTCGCCGACCACGCCGGGCGCAATCGAGAGCTGGACACGCAAATCATCGACCGATTTCGTCTCGGCATACGGCTTCGGGCGCGCCGCTTCAGCCTGCGCGGCAGCCGTCCTGACCGCCTGGACGTAACGCGCCGGACTGCCAGACGTCATCACGGCAGCGAAGAACAAGATCATCACCGTCAGCCCCATTTCGAGCGTGACCAGCCCGCGCAGCCGCCCAACCCAGAGCCGATCCCCGCTTTTGAGCCGCCGTGCCGTGACCAGCAGATTGACCGCCGCCAGCGCCAGCAGCGGCAGGAACAGGATCAGCTTGATGAGCAGCGCCTGACCGTAGAGCGTGTTCAGCAGCGCGTCGAGCGAGCCGACGTCAATCCACGCGGCATAGAGGCCGCTAACGATCAGCGCCAGCACGGCGATCCGCGCATAATTTGAGAAGGCCGCGACCAGATGCCCGCAGCTTTCCGCTGAAATCGCCCACGTCCCACGCCGGACGACCAGTACCGTCAGGAAGGAGACCAGTCCGCCGATCCACAGCGTCGCCGCGCCGAAATGCAGCCAGTCGCCGACGACCGCAACGGTCGCATCCTGAGTGGCGCTGCCGTGGCTGAACAGGCTTTGCGTCAGCAGAATGACCGAGGCAGCCGCCAGCGCCAGCCACTGGCCGCGCCGCGTCCGCCCACCGACCAGCAGAATGGCTCCGGTCGCCAGCCAGAGCGCCAGCCGCGTCAGCCAGAGCGATCCGTAGGCCGTGCCGCCAATCACGTCGCCGAGCAGAGGCAGCGCCTCGCTCAGGCTGGTTCCGCCCGCCACCGACGCTTCGAGCAGCAGCATCAGGACGCTGGCGACTCCAGTTGCCGCCCAGCCAACCCACATCAAGACGATCAGCGCCTGGGTCTGTCCGGTCGGCGAGACTGCGGCAGTCGCCACCAGCAGCGAAAATCCCAGACTGCCGATCAGCAGCGAGAGCGCGATCAGATCCGCCCAGCGGATCGCCACACTTTCCGGCGCAACCTGTTCATCAACCACAGGGGGCGGATTGCTGGCGCTGACGGTCACACCGACGCCAAAGCTGAAGCTCCCCGCCGCCGAATGGCCGTCGCCCGCTGAAAGCGTCCGCCATGAGACGGTATAGACGCCCTTCGCCAGCGACCCCGGCTTCATCAGCAATTCACGCGGGTTACCGGGCGCGACCTGACTGCGCGGCGTAGCGACCGTCGTACCGTTCTGGTCAATCAGGGTAAAGCGGCTGTAATTTGGCTCCAGCGGCTCGGTGAACCACAGTTGGATTTCGTCCGGCGCGGAGTCGAGCGCAGCATTGGCGAGCGGGTCAGACGACTCCAGCTCGGCGTGGGCCTGCGTGATCGACACGCCAGCCAGCAGGATGATGAGGAGAGCAGTTAATAGCACAAAGCGCCGCAGCATCAGGTTCTCAGGTTTCTATCCTTGCCCCGATTATCGACGAGTCGGGGCAAGCTCATAACGGATTGATGAAGCGATCTAAAGAGGCGCTAGGGGGCCTTCGGGAACATGATATCCTCGACCGGCTCGACCGTGCCGAATTGACCATCGGCTGAGGTGAAGGTTTCATCGACCGGCGTATCGCCAATCATGCCGGTAACATGGAAGCTGTAATCGCCGGGGCGTGTCGGGATCAAATCGCCGACGAGATGGCCGACTTCGCCCCATGCCGGACGCATCGGAATAGTCATCGACTGCCCGCCGAACGAAACTTCAACCTTGAGGTCAATCGCGACGTCGGCAGAGATCGGCGCGCCCTGGTCGTCATCGTTCATGCCGGTGTCGACCGTCGCGGTCGCGTCAGCAGTCGCGCTGGCCGCTTCGGGAGCCAGCGAGACAAAGACTTCCGGGCCGTTCATCTGATGGGTATAGGCAGGCTCAGTGCGCCAGCCAAAAGCCAACTGATACGGGCCGACTACGCGCGGCTCATGCGCCAGCGTAGGGACAGCCATCGCAACAGCCACAAAGGCGAGCGCGAGCAGAGTGAGAAAACGAATCTTCATTGGTAGAAACCCTTTCAAAGTCTGAACGCTGGAAGTCGCAGCGCGTAAATCCTTAACCATGATGGTAAGCGAGAAAGTCGGCGGCAGCCCGAAAATGGCGCGCAGCGACACTGTAATTTCCTGACAGGCCGCTGACGCTGCTACAGACTATAACACCCTGATGACGCCCGACCGTGAGAAACCACTGAGCGTTAGCAGCGGATGCTCTGCCGTTCGACGTAAATGCAGGCTGACGCCGATGCTGAAGTTTGCTACAATCAGCATCCTTTGCTCTGAGCGCTCGGCTTCAATCCGGGCGACGGAACGATGACGAGGTATGGATGGCTGCTCCCGGCCCGATGAATCGAAAAGGTCTGACGCGCGCCACGATTGCTGGCACGGTGCTGGCGGTGACGGGCATCGCGCTGTTCGCTGTCCTGTGGATTGCGCTCGGCCACGCGGGAGTCGCCGTCTTTCCACGGCTGATAACGTCGATGTGCGTGCCGCCGCTGGTGATCGCGCTGATCGTCGGCGGTTATGCGCTCATCAGCCGGGCGAACAGCAGCTAGCGTCTGATAAGCCGGTAGACGATCACAGTCGGCGTCGGCTGGCCGTCGAGCGCTGGCTCACGCGCGGCGTCGATACGCAAATGCGCCGCGTCCGCCGCGCGAAGCATGTCGGCAATCAGGTAGATATGATGCTCGACGGCATAGACCGCGTCCCCGGCGTGAAACGTCCGCTGCGCGCCGCCGAGCGCCAGAAACGGGTGCAAATCGCTGACCAGCGCGATCCCGCCCGGTTTGAGGACGCGACCGATTTCGTTGATGGCCGCCTCAAGTCGGGCGAGATGGCCGATGGCGAGGGCGCAGAGGACGACATCGAACGCGGCGTCGGGGAATGGCAGCGCGACCATCGACGCCAGCGCCCGCGCCGGGAGCGGATTGGCTGCCAGCATCGCCTCGCTGTCGTCAACCGCCATCACGCGGCCTGCCCCGCCCTGCTGCGCCAGTAAGCCATAACGTCCGCTGCCGCTGGCAAGGTCGAGGACGGCGAGGCCAGTCAGCGGCGGCATCAGGTCGAGCATTGCGCGCTGTTCGAGCGCCATGAAGGGATTGTGCGCGTAAGGCGGATAGCTCGACGCCCAGAGCGCGTAGGCCGCGCGGCTCGGCAGCAGCGTCAACCGGCGCGCAGGCCGCAGCCGTCGAAACCAGCGCCTCAGCCGCATCAATTGATCGTCCCCATAACGACCAGATCAGCCCAGCGGAAAAAGTCGGCGTCGCTGCTGTTCAGAAGAAGGCGAGTCCGAAACGACAGGGCGTGCCAGCGATAGGCGATCCGCCGCCGCTCCTGGCGCGTGGTATAATCGCGCAGCACCGTCTGCCAGCGCGGGTAGCGCATGAAAATCGATGGCAGTCGGCGTGCCGCGTCGCGCTCGTAGTAGCTGACGTAGGCCGCCAGCAGCAGCCACAGGCCCGGCCCGAACGGCAGACACCAGGCGCGCCAGATCGGCGCGAGCAGCCCGCCGCCGAGGAACGCAAACACCGCCGCGCAGACCAGCAAACCGGGCAGCGGATAGTAAAACGGTTCGTCATCGCCATATTTTTCAAACTGTCTGAGCAGCGGGCCTTTAAGCCATCCGATCATAATCAGAGCCGTGCGCGTCAGATACAGCATCACTGCTGCCAGGATGGTTGTGACAAATACCAGATCGTAAAGGGTAAACTGTTGCACGGAGTTATGCCGCCGTTAGCTACGTCTATTGCGCGGGATTTAATCTCCGGCCCGTCCGCATTCAGCGTTCATCGCAGCCCAACACCGAGTATAGCCGCCTCATTCTTCGCTCACAATCCGGCGACAGCATCCCAAAGGCCGAAAAACGGACAGATGTTCTTACCGGAAACGCCGACATGCGCTATACTAATCCGTATTGCGACCGACGACTTTTAGCCCGTTGAAGTGATCTGGTTAAAGGTTTGATAACTGTAATGCCTGGGCCGTTAGGGTAGTGAAACACTGATCCCTGAGGAGGTTGCATCGCAGGTAGAAAACGAGCCTGACTCGACAAACAATCGTAGACCATCTCTCAATTGATGTTAAAATCATGTAACATCGGTTATCGGCGAACGGCAACTGATAGTCAACGAACCTATGCTGAATCCAGATTTCATCAAGACCGGCCAGGGACCCCGCCTTGCCTTTCTCGACGCTCCCGACGCAAAGCGCCTTGCTGAAACGTTGATTGCCTTCGCCAATACAGAGGGAGGGACGGTCGTGATCGGTTTGACAGACAACGGCACGCCTGCCACGAAGGTCGAAAACGGCTCGCTCGAAAAAGTGCTGCACGAGGCGGACACAAGCTGCAACCCGCCGGTCGTCGTCGGCAGTTGGGAGCCAGTAGAAACCGAACAGGGAACGGTTTACGCGCTGCGCGTCCCACGCAGTATCGAGCTGCACGCGCTCGATGATGGTCGCGTGCTGGTACGCACCGGGACGCATAATCGACCGCTCGGCGGGCAGGAAATCCTCAAGCTCGCCAGCGCCAAAAGCACAGGCGACTACGAGTCGGAGACGGTTCCCGGCGCAGCGCGCGAAGACTTCAGCCAGAAGATGCTTGACGAGTATCTGGTCAAGCGGGCCGAGCGCACCAAGCGCCCGTATAACGGCAAGATCGAAGACCTGTTACAGGAAATCGGCGCGCTCGACACCGAAGGCAAGCCGACCGTTTGCGGTATCCTGATGTTCACTGAATTTCCGCAGCACTGGCTGCCGCACAGCAGCGTGGTTTTCGCCAAGTTCGTCGGCAAGACGCCGCGCGGCGATAACGGTCTGGCGGGCTATTCCCGCCGCGAGGAGATCACCGGGCCGCTGCCGCGGATGATCGAGGCCACCTGGAATCTCGTCTGGGGCGAGATGGCCGTCAGCGCGGTCGTCAAGGGGCTGGAGCGCGAAGAAACCTACGAGTATCCGCAGTTCGCCGTCCGCGAGGCGCTCGTCAACGCCATCTGCCACCGCGATTATCGGCTCAAGGGCCGCCGCATCGAAGTCCGCATGTATTCCGACCGGATGGAAGTGATTTCCCCCGGCGGCTTACCGGGCTTCATTACGGTCGATAACATCGTTGACGAGCATTTCAGCCGTAATCCACGGATCGTTAACGGCCTGTTTCAGTGGGGTTACATCGAGGAACTGGGACTCGGCATCGACCGCATGATGGAAGTCATGCAGCAGGAAGGCCACCAGCCGCCAAGCTTCGATGCCCGCCCGTACAGCTTCGCCGTCTCGCTGTTCAACGCGCGTGAAAAGCAGCCCGCGCCAGACTGGACGCGCAATACCAATCACCGGCAGGCGCGCGCGCTCCAGTACATCCGCGATCAGGGGTCAATCACCAACCGCGAGTACCGGACGCTGATTCAGGGTGTCTCGGCGGAGACGCTGCGCCTCGATCTGGCGGACATGGTCGAGCGCGGCATCCTCAACAAGGTCGGCACGAAAAAGGGAACGTACTACGTGCTGAAGACGTAGCAGCGTCCCGGCCTTGCCTTAAACTTTTGTGTCAGAGGAGCGGGCATGAGGCCTCATGCCCCTACCAAACTTCGAGAGTGTGTGGAAGCCTGCGGACGCGAAAAATCGCGTCCCTACGGAAAACAGTCCAGAATATTCCAGTGAAGAAGCCCCATCACGGGGCTTTTTCTTTTGCGCGGCCCGTCGATAGCCTCATCTTCCCGTCAAGCTGGCCCCACTCGGCCTGAGTCGCCGCCGCATTGACGCCGGTGAGCCGCCGAAGCATGGCGGCAAAAGTCGAGGGATCGCCGCTGGTCAGATAATCATGGGCAGGCGGAGCAGCGCACTCGGCCTGCCACAGCCGCGCCGTCTGCTGCGCGACTGCCGGGCCGGGATCAATCAGCCGGACGCGCGGCCCGGAAAGCTCGCCGATGCTGTCTGCCAGAAATGGGAAATGGGTGCAGGCCAGCACGATCTGGTCGGCTCCGGCGTCGAGCAGCGGCGTGACAGCGCGGCGAACGATAGCGCGGCCTCGATCCGTATCCTGCTCGCCGGACTCGACCAGCGCGACCAGATCAGGCGAGACGCGCGTCAGCACCCGCACATCGGCGGCGAACTGTTCCAGCACGCGACGATACAGCGGGCCATCTGCCGTCGCCTGCGTCGTCAGCACGCCGATGATGCCGCTGCGCGTGGCTTCAGCCGCCGGTTTGACTGCTGGCTCGATGCCGACAAAGGGAACGTCAGGGTAGCGCTCGCGCAGATTGTACAGGCTGGCGGCGCTGGCGGAATGGCAGGCGAGGACGATGACCTGCGCGCCGTGGTCGAGCAAATAGCGCGTGATCGCATCGACGTAAGAATCGATCTCCGCTGCCAGGCGCGGGCCGTAGGGCAAATGCGCCTGATCGGCGACGTAAATCGTGGAGCAGGTTGGAAGCAGGCGGTGAATTTCGCGTAGAACCGACAGACCGCCGAGGCCGGAGTCGAAAACGCCGATCCTAGCGGCGGGCAGCGGCGCGCTCACGCGCAGCCTCGACGAATGCCTCGAACAGCCGCTTCTGGGCCGGGTCGGTTTCCCACAGGTCTTCGGGATGCCACTGCACGGTCACGGCGAAGGTCTTGCCGGGCATTTCTGCCGCTTCAACGATGCCATCAGGCGATCTGGCGATGCCCGCCACGCCGGGGGCCATCCGCGCGACGGCCTGATGATGCAGGCTGTTGACGTGAATGGTCGTCGTGCCGAGGATCGTCGCCAACTGGCTGTCCGCATCAACCTGAACAGCGTGCGCCAGATAGCTGCGCGGCAGCTCGTTGGGCTGGTCGTGGGCCTGTTGAGTTTCGTACTGTGAGGGGATGTCCTGAATCAGCGAGCCGCCGAGCGCGACGTTGAACACCTGATGTCCACGGCAGATGCCGAAAACCGGCGTATCGTCGGCCACCGCCCAGCGCGTCAGCGGGACTTCGAGCGCGTCACGCGGCGCGTCGATGCGGACGGTCGGGTGACGATCTTCGTGGAAATACGACGGATCGATGTCTGGCCCGCCGGGGAGCAGCAGCCCATCGATCCGCTCGTAGATGTCCTTCAATGTGTCTTCGTTCAGGCCAGTCGGGATGTAGAGCGGCAGGCCACCCGCCGCGTCAACCGCCTGCGCAATCGGGTGATACATACGATTGAACACCAGCCCTTCCGGGTTGGTATAGCTCGATGCGGTAATCCCGATGACTGGCCGCACGATTTAGCGCTTTTCCTTGAGCCGAGCCGCCTTGCCGCGAACGTCACGCAGATAGTAGAGCTGCGCCCGGCGCACGACCGAGTGACGAGTCACTTCGATCTTGTCGATCCGGGGACTCCTGAGCAGGAAGGTGCGCTCGACGCCGATACCGTGGCTGGCGATGCGGCGTACCGTGAAATTGGCGTCATTGCCGCCGCTGCGCGCGCGGATGACCACGCCCTGAAACACCTGAATGCGCTCTTTATCGCCTTCGATGACGCGAATATGAACCTTGACCGTGTCGCCGGACGAAACAACGGGATGACCGCGATCTTCTGCGGCCAGGGACTGAAGCAATTCCTGACTGTTCACAACGTGCCGTCCTTCCAAACTGCGCGACGCGCAGACATTCCTCGCCTGAATTGACGCGGCATTATATCATGCGCGATGAAAGCGCGACAAGGGCAAGCTCGGCACGTTTAAACGACCAGAACCCTGTTCAAATGCCCTCCATAACCCGCCCAAACCCCGATATTGTCCTATAATATTTATAAATAATCATTGAGTTATTTCAGGAGCGCTATCATGATTTTAGTCGTTGGCGCCAGCGGGTATTTAGGGTTGGAAGTCTGCCGCCGTTTACAGGCGCGCGGTGAGCCGATACGGGCATTCGTCCGTGACAGCACCGATTCGGGCAAGCGCGACCAGCTTCGCGCGCTCGGAGCCGAACTGGCCTATGGCGACCTTGAGGACCCGGCCAGCCTTGCGGCGGCGTGCAGCGGCGTCAAGGCCGTCATCACCAGCGCGTCCTCGATTGCCAGCCGGGTCGGCGCGTACATCGCCTCGGTCGACCGACAGGGTCAGTTCAACCTGGTTGACGCGGCCTGCGCGGCCAGCGTCGGCCAGTTCATCTTCGTCTCGCTCTCACCCAATATGCGCAGCGACAGCCCGCTCAACCGGGCCAAGCGCGGCGTCGAAGCCTACCTTCAGGCCAGCGGCCTGCCCTACACCATCATCCGCCCCAGCTTCTTCATGGAATACTGGCTCAGTCCGATCATCGGACTCGACTGGCCCAACCGCCGCGCCATGATCTTCGGCACGGGCGAAGCCAGAATTAGCTGGATTACCATCGGGGACGTGGCCGAATCTGTCGCCCGCTCGGTCGACAACCCGGCAGCGCGCAACGCGATCCTTCAGATCGGCGGGCCAGACGCGCTCAGTCCAAACGAGGCGGTGCGGGTGTTCGAGTCCGTGCTGGGCAGCCCGTTTGAGGTGCAGTACGTGCCGGAAGCCGCGCTCGAAGCGCAGCGGACGACCAGCCCCGACCCGCACGCGCAGAGCATAGCCGGGCTGTCGCTCGATTATGCCCATGGCGACGTGATCGACCCGGCAGGCCAGCGCGCCGCCTTCCCATTCGCGCTCACCGCCGTCGAGGCCTACGTGCGCCGTCTGATCTAGTCTGGTGACTGAACAATAACTCGGGGCAGCACCGAATTTTCAGTTCGTCCCATACGCGGAGCATTTACCGAACAAGATATTCTCGCGTTAAATATTTATCTTCCGGTATTTTTTCGGCTGGCAGGTAAACGCAAACCGGAATATCGAATCGGGAAACCGTTGAGCAAATAATTGGCCCTACCTCTTCCCAGGTGAGGTTGCCTAAACCACATCCAAGTGCAGGCAATGCCAAAGATTGGATATTTAACCGCTTGTAATTATCCTCCAGCCACTTAAGGCCGTCAACTATATATTCAATTTTTGAGTTCTCACGCCAATTTTGCTTGGTTGCAAATAAAAGAAACCAGGTTGCCTGGCGCTGATCTGCTTCAGACGGGTTCTCAGATAGCTCTTGAGCAAGTGAAAGTTCTCTAGTGACTAAAGCGGGCTTTCCCACTCGCAAAGACCTGTTTTTACACAGGTCTTGATAAGTAACATAAACGTCCGGGAACTGGTATTTTGCTCTTGATGCCAGTCCTTTACCCATTATCCCCTTGGTATTTACGCTGATGGTTAGAGTTTGCATATTGGAGAAAAACATATCTCCTTCTGCAAGAAATAACTTACGGTCAAGAACAGATTGCTTACGCGGCAGGAAAAACATAGGTGGTTCAGGAACCACATGAACATCTTTTCCAGCTTTGGCAATAATTTCTCTTGCATGCTCCGCTACGCCATTATGCTTGCCAACATAAATACACTCAATCCACTCAGGAGCAACGGAATCAGGCACTAAGCACTCCGCCATCATTTTTCGCTTCGTGCCATCTACATCTGACCAATATTCGTGATGCAGACTTTTTGAAATCTCCTTCACGGTTTTTTTGTCGTAGCGCGTAATCTGCGACAGCGAGTGGGCAGCATTACCGTCAGACAAAAGAACCCCGTACTTTTCGTTCAGTAAACTCATCTTCAGCTTGACAATAATGATATCGTTGACACTTTTCTCTCGAACTACTCTATATAGCATTGCATTACGCGGTTGAAAGAAGAAATTAGCGTATTGCCAAAGGTTTTTATTTTCGAGCGTAATCCGACCCTGTCGATGCTGAACAATCTGTTCATCATAAATTGGCGTATAGGGAATTTTTCGGGCTTGTATGGCGGCATGACTCAATATCCCGTACTTCAGAATTGAAGCGAGATTATTGATGTGCGTAATATAGTAAAGACCAGTGATCGCATCCGCCACGATGGTATGTCCTAATCCACTCTCTCAATGAGTATAGCAGAATCAGAACAAATGTTCAATGCATATCCTACACACCGAGCTTGCGCGCGGCGCGCAGCAGCCCGGCGCTGCTCTTGCCGTCGGCGATCTCACCGCTCTCGATCAGCTCAATCGCCTTCGTCAGCGGCACGCGCACAACTTCGATGTTCTCGTCGTCATCCGCGTCGAGCTTCGATTCGGTCAGGTCGGTAGCGATGAACAGATGGATAAACTCGGTCGTATAACCGGGCGCGGTATAGATGCCGCCAATCGATTCGATCTGGCCGGGCTTGTAGCCGGTTTCTTCCTGAAGCTCGCGGATGGCGCAGACTTCCGGGGCTTCACCTTTTTCGAGCGTCCCGGCGGGGATTTCGAGCATGACGCGGTTCGCGGCCATGCGGAACTGACGCACGAGCAGCACGTTATCATCGGCGTCGAAGGCGACCAGCGCGACTGCGCCGGGATGGCGGATGATCTCGCGCGTGCTGTGTCCACCGCCGGGCAGCAGCACCTCATGGACGACCAGATCGACGATCCGCCCTTTGTAGATCGATTCCGTACTGATGATTTTTTCCTGCACGATCCGCTTCCTTCAGCTACGGAATGGTAAGCGTCTGGCCGAGATAGATAACGTTAATGTTCGAGATACCGTTGGCCGCCGCGATACTGACGACCGGGACGCCGTACTGCATCGAAATCTGGAACAGCGTCTCGCCCTGCCGGACGATGTGAACCTGCTGCCCCACACCGACCGACGACGCCGAGCCAGCCGTGCCGCTGCTGCCCGGAATCGGCGTGAAGGTCACGCCAATCTGCGGGGTCGCCAGGGTCTGCGGGCTGACCGGAATGGCCGTCGCCACGATCACGCCGCCGCGCGGTGTGGTCGTCGGCAGCGGTGTCGCCCCGGTCACGCCGCAGCCCGGTATGGTGAGCTTCTGGCCGACGAAGATCAGGTCGGGATTGACGATCCCGCTGGCAGCCGCCACCTGATCGACCGAGAGGCCGTAATTCATGGCGATGCGATAGAGATTACGGTCGGTCGCGCGCACCTCATGGATACAGTCTGCACCGGGAATACGGATCGTCGGTTGTCCGTTGTTAGCATTGTTCGGGTCGAAGGTCGGCGTGAGGGTCGGCAGGCCAATGCCCGCCGCCAGCGCTGCCTGAGTGAGCGGCGCAGAGGCGGTCTGCGTCGCCCGCTCGACAATCGCCGTCGCCGTCACGGCAATCGGGTCAATCGGTTCCAGCAGCCCGCCGATTCCCAGATCCACGGTCGGCTGCTGCGGCGCAAACAGAGCCGTGGCGGTCAGCGCGAGGGCCGCATCGTCCATCGTCGGCTGCTGCGCCACCTGCATCGCCAGTAGATCGCCGGGCGAGAGCGTTTGCGGCACAACGATGACTGTCGTGACGATCATCGGCGTGGCCGATGGCGGCGGAACGTTGGTCGGCGGCAGAGTATAGGTCGGCTGAATCTGCGAGAGATCGGTCGGCATCAGGTTCGAGCCGTTGGACTGGAAGCAGCCAGCCACCAGCAGAATGGCGAGCAAACTGCCTGCAATGCGAGGCAAAAGCTGTGTTCGCATCGAATAGATACTCCTCTTCAGACCACCACGCAGCAGGGTTGGTTTGTTTTATTATACCGAAGTCTGAATCCTGCACCACAGCAGGTTAGAAGAGTTTGAATTATTCGGCAGGGATATTCCGCAGTTGCAAGTTCATCGTCACCATCGTCCCCTGGCTGACGACGCTCTCGATCAGCACGCTGCCCTCATAGAGTTCAACCAGTCGTCTAGCGATCACCAGCCCCAGCCCTGATCCCTGCTGCTCATAGAAACGGCGGTCAAACTGCATGTAGGCGCCGATGCTGGTGATCTGTTCTGGCGTCATGCCCCGACCCTGATCGCTAACCCGAATGACGTAGCGTCCGTCCCTGACGGCGGCGCTGACGTGGACTTTGCTCCCTGCGACAGAAAACTTGATGGCGTTATCGACGACTTCTTCAATCACCTTCTTCAGATTATCCTCAGCCATCTGAATGGCAGGTGTATCGCTGACGTCGAGCGCCAGATCGTCGATCCGACCGAGGTGCTGCGCGCGCTGCGTCGCTACATTGCTGATGAGCGTGCGCGGCCCCAGCGTCGTCCCGCTGCGAATAGCGGCAAGCTGTTCCGGCGCGGACAGCAGCAGCTCGACGTTGGCGTAGATCAGGAAATTCTCGATCAGCCGGTAAAGGCGCATGGCGGCGCTGTTGATGTGCTGTGCCATCTCGCCCATCTGCGCCGGTTCCATCGTGCCGTAGTCGCTCATCAGCATATCGGAAAAACCGAGGATCACGTTGAGCGGCGTCCGCATTTCGTGAGGCAGCGCGAGGATGATGTTCCCGCGCAGGTCTTCGAGCTTCTGTTCAGCCATGCCCTGAAGCGCGGCGCGCTTGGTCAGACGAGTCTGCACACTTGCCAGCAGTTCAGACGCCGTGAACGGCTTGGTCAGGTAGTCGTCTGCGCCAAGTTCCATGCCCTGCCGCAGGTCGATTCGGTCGGTGCGCGCAGTCAGGAAGATAAACGGAATCGTCGCCGTCGCGGCGTCGTGGCGCAGCGTGTCGAGCACGCCGAAGCCATCGAGCACGGGCATCATAATATCGCAGATAATCAGATCCGGCTTGACCTGACGCGCCGCCTCGACGCCGATCAGGCCATTCTCTGCCCCACTGACCTCAAAGCCCTCGAAACTCAGCATTTCGAGGATATCCCGGCGAAGCGAATGTGCATCTTCAATCACGAGTATTTTGCTCATGGTTCCCTTCCTTCGTCCCATCGTCGGGGATGGTGACTGTGAATGTTGTCCCTACGCCAAGCTGGCTCGAAAAGCGAATACTTCCCCCGTGAGCCTCGACCGCGTGCTTAACAATCGCCAGCCCCAGACCGGTTCCGCCCTTCACCCCAGCATTTTTCGCCCGATGGAATGCCTGAAACAGCCGTTCCTGATCGGCTTCCGGGATGCCGAACCCTTCGTCATGTACCTCGAAAATCTTCTGGTCCGGCTGGCAGGTCAGCGTGACACGGATCGTGCTTTCAGGCCGGGAAAATTTGAGGGCATTCGAAATCACGTTGACCAGGATGCGCCGGGTCAGCCGGGGATCGAGAAGCCCGGTCGTCGGCTCGCCTACCGTCTCAAAGCCGATGCGCTGATTGGCGGCATCCTGCATCATCAGGTCTGCGATGACCTGCTCGCACAGGGTTTTCGCGTCAAGCATGACTGGCTCGCACATCAGGTCGCTGCCTGTTCGGCTCAGGGTCAGCAGGTCATCAAGCACGCGCGTAATGTTCCTGACTTCGGTCTGAATCCGTTCAATCCGCGCCCGGCGCTGCTCGTCGGTCAGCCGGTTAAAATAGGTTTTCAGAATATCACTGGACGTCATAATCATCGCCAGCGGCGTGCGGAATTCGTGCGACGCCGTCGTGATGAAGCGCGTTTTTAGCTCGCTCAAGTCGCGCTCCCCTTCGAGCGCGTGGCGAAGCTCCTGCTCGACCCGCTTGCGGGCCGTAATATCGCGCAGGCTACAGACCAGACTGAGTACACGGTCATCGACTTCGGCAATCGGCGACATCATCACTTCGGCATCAAACGTCGCTCCATCGCGCGTGATAGCGGTGAGTTCGAGCCGGACGATCTGCCGTTCAACGATGACCTGCGGAATCGCCTGCTCTAACTGAGCCTGATCGCCGCTATCGGCCACGACCATCAGCGACTGGCCGAAGACCGCGTCGATGTCATAGCCAAACAGACTGTTGAAGGCGCGGTTCGTCTGACGGATTTCGCCCTGATCGCTGACCATCAGGATGGCCTCACTGCTGCTGTTGAGGATCGCCTCGACGCGCTCCTTAACCCGGTGAAGCTCGGCGGTGCGCTCGGAGACGCGCTGCTCCAGTTCCGAGGTATAGCGGCGAATCTGCGCGACAAGCTGGACGTTTTCGAGCGTGATTGCCGCGCGCTCGGCGAACACGCTGAGGGTATGAATGTCCTGCTCGCCGAAGGCGTCGAGCGCGGTGCTTTGCAGATCGAGCGCGCCAATCACTTCCTTACCAGCGCGCAGCGGAATCACCAGTTCGGAGCGCGTCTGCGGGTTGGCATCGACGTAACGTTCGTCCAGACTGACATCGGGCGCGTAAGTTATTTTGCCAGCGCGCACAGCAGCCGCAATCAGCCCCTCACCGCCGACCAGATGCGGTATCGGCGGCGGCACGTAAGGATCATCACCACGGGCCAGCCGTTTGAAAGCATTGCCCTCGTCATCAATCAGGTAAACGGCACAGATGACATGCGCGTATTCCTCGCTGACCACGCTGATGAACTGGCGCGCCATGTCTTCCAGGCTGGTGGTCATCAGCAAGTCCGGGCGGAACAAAAACGAACTGGCCCGATGGAGCATTTTCAGTTCGTCAGCGTCCCGACGCAGCGCGTCATAGAGCTGCGCGTTCTCCATCGCAATCGCCATCTGGTCAGCGAACGCCTGTAAGCGCTCAACATCTTCTGCATCGAAGGCGCGCGGCTGTTTGCTGTCGAGATTGAGGAAGCCGACGATCTGACCATCGACTTGAATCGGAATCGAGATGTGGGCGCGAATCCAGTCGAAGTCTTCGACAATCACCCAGTTGGGATCGGAATAGGTATCTAAAACCAGACTCGGTTTGGAACTTTGCAGTATTTTACGATAGTTGGGCAGGTCAAGACTGAATTCCGCTGCGCGAATTCGCTCTGACAGCCGCGGCGGATAGTCCCGCTGATGCGTCACTCTGGCGACCGCCCCATCAATCTTCATGATGTTGGCCGCATCGTGGGGAACCACCCGACCGACGTTGTCGAGAATGCGCTGCATGACCGTTTCAGGGTCGAGCGAGCTGGTCAGCGCAGCAGCCGTATCGCGCAGCGCATCGGTCAGGCCGCGCGCGCGCGGTTCGTCAACGCGCTCATCGAGGCTCTGAGCGCTAACAATCGCCCCGTTGATTTCGCCGTCAGGGTCGAAAACCGGGGATATGGAAACAGCGAGGTCAATCAGCCGTCCATCGGCGCGCTGCCACGGCATCCGCGCCGCGCTGACGGGAAGCCCGCTGAGGCAGTTTTCAAGGTTAAGGCGGAAAATCTCCAGCCCCGCGGCAGGGACAAAACGATATGGCCCGCCGAGCAGCTCGACCTGCGTCCAGCCGAGCAACCGCTCCGCCGCGCCATTCCAGGCCAGCACCCGCCCCGCCTTATCAAGCCGCGCCATCGCCTGCGGCGACGCAGTGAGCAGCAGGTCGAGCGTCTCGTTCGTTTTCTTAAGCGCGTCTCTGGCGCGGCGCTGCTCGGTAATATCGGCGCAGTGGGCGACGCAGCCGAGGAAATTGCCGTCATCGTCAAAGCGCGGCTCGCCCTCGTGCCGAACCCAGCGAAAAGCACCATCCCAGCGCCTGAGCCGATATTCGACCCGAAAACGGTCGCGCAGTTCGTAGGCCGCCGTCAGCGCGCCGACCAGCCGAACGCGATCATCGGAATAAACGCCATCGAGCCAGCCTGAACCCAGCTCCTGCTCCTGCGCCTTGCCGGTAAATTCCAGCCAGCCGGGGCTGAGATAGGTACAGGATTGCCTGTGGTCGGCGACCCAGATCATCATCGATGACGCGGTTAATCGTTCGGTCAGTCTCAAGCGGGACTCCGTCGACTGTCCTAACACACGTTTTCCCTTATGTTTACAGCCCGCGACGATCTGTTCAGAGAATGCAAACTAAGGGAATGGTTGCCAGCGCTTCCGCCTGACGCCGATCCAGTCACCCGCAGGCAGCGCTGCACCCCAGGGCCATCCATTCCTTTAATCATAGACCCATTCTTACCCAACCATATATCCGCAGGACGAGCGCCCGTGTTCAGGCGCGGCAATCTGCAAACCAGCGGACACAGACCTCAGGATGGGGGATTTTTATGGTCAACAACAAATTTATCATAGAGCAAAACCGGGCGGGAAATTATTGAGGTCCTGACGGCGATAAGACCGCCCGGCCTATCCGGCCAAACCGGGCAGATGCACCACCAGCAGCAGAATGAGGATCGCAATACCGGCGGCGATACGATAGAAGCCGAAGGCGACGAAGGTATGACCGGCGACATAACCGAGCAACCAGCGAATCGCCAGCCAGGCGACAATGCCGGAAACCAGCGTCCCGACCGCCAGATAGAGGATGTCGTCCGACCGCACCGACCGAATGCTGCTGACCAGATCGAAGATCGTGGCTGCTCCAAGCGTGGGGATGGCGAGGAAGAAGGAGAACTGCGTGGCCGAACGGCGATCCAGCCCGGCCAGCATCCCGCCGATGATCGATGCTGCCGAGCGCGAGACGCCGGGAATCAGCGAAACAACCTGGGCGAGACCGACGACCAGCGCCTGCCCGAAAGTGATCGATTTAACCGCGCCGAGTGACTGCACATCAGCGTTGACCGTCGCGGGCTGGCGCGCAGGTCGCCGGTCGACAAGGATCATGATGATCCCGCCGACGATCAGCGAAACGGCCACCACGCCGGGCGAGAACAGCATATCCTTGATAACATGGCGCAGCAGCACGCCAATGGCAGCCGCCGGGATGAAAGCGATCAGCAGGCTGACCCAGAAACGCTGAGTGACGCGGCTGGTCGGCAGGCTGCGGAACTGCTGGACGATCTCCGGGAAATAGAACGCCAGCACGGCGACGACCGCGCCAAGCTGAATGAAGATGTCGAACGTGTCGCGCAGGTGAGGCAGGAAATCAAGCAGCGCCGAACCGACAATCAGGTGGCCGGTCGATGAAATGGGCAGGAACTCGGTGAGACCTTCGATCAGGCCGAGGATGATCGCTTTGAGCAGTTCTGGCATGGAAGCGCGCTCCTGAGGGCAGGCATGAAAAACGGCCCGCGCTGCGGGTCGTCAGGCGCGTGATGGTAGCCCTCTGCCCGGAGCGTGTCAATAGAGGCCAGACCGCCCTCGACCCGCGCGCGATGGCTCTCTTGACAGGCGTGAACAGGTCATGGCAAGCTTGGGCGACGCAGCCGAATGGATCGGTGATTAAGGCCAGCGGCCTGAGCTAGCCGCCTGTCCGCACGGTGATTGCAGCGGCTAACGCCCGGTTGTTGTTGGCGCTGAAAAGCAGCATCCCAGGTCTGGACATCGGCCAGGAGTGGCCCGGCCTCAATTCTTGCTTCTGAGAACCGTCCAGATAGACAGGTGTTCATGTTCACCATCTATCGGACAATCAACCCGCGCATCCCCCTTCGCTTCAGCACGCAGGAAGGCTCCACCTCAAGATGTCTGGTTATATCGAGTTATTGCGCAACAACCCCGATTTTGCGCGGCTATGGTACGCTTCGGTCATCAGCTTTCTCGGCGACTGGTTCGATACCATCGTGCTGTCAGCGCTGGTGGCGGAGTACAGCAACGGCTCCGGCGTGGCGATCAGCGGCCTGCTGCTGGCACGTTTTCTGCCGCCGCTGCTGGTCAGCCCGTTCGCCGGGGTGCTGCTCGACCGCATGAGTCGTAAGAAAGTGCTCATTTTCAGCGACCTCGCCCGCTGCCTGATCGTGCTGACCTTCCTGCTGGCAACCTCGCCCGACCGCCTGTGGCTGATCTATCTCGTCACGATGGCGCAGTTCGCGCTCTCCGCCCTGTTTGAGCCGGGTCGCTCCGCGCTGACGCCGAGCGTTGTCCGCCGCGATGACCTCGTCAAGGCCAATATCCTCGGCAGCATAACGTGGTCAGTGATGCTGGCGGTCGGCGGCGCGCTCGGTGGCCTGGTCGCTGTGCTGTTCGGCACGTCGTTCGCGCTGGTCTTCGACGCCGCAACTTTCGCCATTTCAGCGCTGCTGATCTCCGGCATCCGCACGCCGGAAGTCCGCATCGAGCGGCCTGCCCACGAAAAGGCGACCGGCTTCTCCATGCGCGACTTCGTCGAAGGCGTCCGTTACGCCGTCCACAATCCGACAGTCGGCGCGAGCCTGCTCATCAAGCTCGGCGGCAATTTCGGCAACATCGACACGGTCATGATCGTCTATGCGACGACCATTTTCGTCGTCGGCAAGGATGGAACCGGCTCACTTGGCATCCTGTGGACGGCCTTCGGCTTCGGCGCGCTGGTCGGGCCGCTGATCGTCAACCGCTTCAGCGATGGCACGGTGCGCGCCATGCGCCGACTGGTTCTCGTCGCCTATATCTTCATCACAATTGCCTGGTTCGTCTTTGGCTTCGCTCCGGCGCTGGCAGTTGCCGCGCTGGCGATGTTCATCCGGGCGATGGGCGGCAGTGTCTACTGGACTTACAGTTCGGTCATCGTGCAAAAGACGGCCCCCGACCAGTATCTGGGCCGCCTGTTCTCGCTCGATCAGGCGGGATTTCAGTTTGCCGTCGTCGTCAGCACCATTGTGATCGGCGCAGCCCTGTCGGCGTTCGGTTCAGAAAACGTCCGCCAGATCGTCTTCGCCACCGGGTTCGTCAGCCTGATTCCGCTGCTGTTCTGGTCATGGATCGTCTGGTGGGTCGAGCGACGCGAGGCCGTCACTGGCCCGGTCAGCATGGCGGAGACGTAATATTAGCGAAAGCGAAAACCCGACCGTCAAAGAGGCTGCGCCGAGACAATTTCGATCCAGCATAACGGCTGAGTACCGAGCCAGTCCAATTACTTTTCTCAGGAATCTCAGCTAGAAGACCATCAAAAGGAGTAAAATGGGCCAGCAAAACATCAGGGAAAAGGTAAAGCCAATGGCAACTGCTCGCCGCCTTACGGCAATCACACTCTTTATCAGTCGGTTCAGGACACCAAAACCAGAGAAGGTCAGCCTAAATCTCACTGATTACGGTATCTCCGGTGATGAACTGATCAAACGCGAAGGTAGTTGGGGATTCACACCTGAAGGACTTGCCGAGATGAAAGCCGCCATCGACAAACATCACGAGTCTGCGGATGCAGACGCCTAAGCTCTACCTCCCCGACACCAATATCTTGATAGCCTATTTTCAGGGTGATCCATCTATCCGGCGACACATGGCAGGTTCGCGCATCTATGTTTCAGCCGTTGTGGCCGGAGAATTATTTTACGGCGCGTTCAACTCAAGCCAACGAGCAAATAATCTGTCGGCTTTTCGTGCATTTCTTGACGTGCAGGAAATCCTGCCATGCGACTACAACACAGCCGAACGTTATGGCAGCATTTTCGCTGAACTCGAAAAGCGTGGAGCAAGAATCAGACAAAATGATGTATGGGTTGCTGCTCATGCGCTGCAATATGATCTATTTGTCGCAAGCAGAGACGCACACTTTGAACCAGTTCATCAGACATCAGGATTAAAGCTCGAAATCTGGTGAATGGAAGCCGCTAAGTGACGACTTCCATTCATTATTCACTATGCTACCTTAATGGCTGGCGGGGCCGCTGAAGGTGGCAATCTGCTCGTCGAGCTTCGTCGTATCGACTTCAGGATGCGCCTTGAGCAGCGACTTGAAGCGCTCCATGTATTCGACCAACTGCGGGCGCTCGTAGGCTTCAAAGCGCAATGTGATAGCAGGCTGCGTGTTGCTGGCGCGCACCAGCCCCCAGCCATGCGCAAAATTGGCGCGCACGCCGTCGAGCGTGATGACGTCATTGGTCTTCGACAGCGCTGCCGTCATTTCGTCGATCAACTGGAACTTGGTCGCGTCAGGCGTGGGCAGGATAATTTCCGGCGTGGCAACCAGCGACGGAATCGCGTCGAACAGCTCGGCGACCGTCTTGTTTGACTTGGAGATAATCTCCAGCGTCTTGAGGGCAATCAGCGGCGCATCATCAAAGCCGTAGTAATCCTCGCCGACAAACAGATGCCCGCTGACCTCACCGCCGAGCGGCGAGCCAACTTCGTGCATCTTCTGCTTCATCAGGCTGTGGCCGGTCTTCCACATCAGCGGCACGCCGCCATGCTTCTTGATCTCTTCTGGCAGCGCCAGCGAGCATTTAACATCGAAAACAATCGTCGCCCCCGGCTGTCGTTCGAGCAGGTCATTTGCCAGCAGCGCCAGCAGTCGATCTGCCGCGATGTGATGACCGCGATTGTCGATGAAGCCGCAGCGATCCGAATCGCCGTCGAAGGCCAGCCCGAGGTCTGCGCCGAGATCGACGACCATTTTCGTCAGGTCAACGGTCATGGCGGGGTCTTCGGGGTTGGGCAGATGGTTTGGATAGGTGCCGTCCGACTCGCAGTACAGGCAGTGAACCTCGATGCCGAGGTCTTTCAGCACCGGCGGGATGACCGTCCCGCTGATGCCGTTGCCCGCGTCGAGGACGACGGTGAGCGGACGACGGATCGTCACCTTGCGCTTGATCGTCTCCATGTGCTTGTAGATCATATCGTAGTCGGTATTGAGCGTCCCCTGCCCAACCGCGAAATCACCTGACTGGATGAGACTCAGCAGCGCCTGAATCTGCGCGTCGAACAGCGCCAGCGGCCCATAGGCCATCTTGATACCGTTATACCGGGTCGTCAGGTGACTGCCGGTAATCATCACGCCCGCCGCGTTCGGCGTGCTCGACGAGGCGAAATAGGTTGTCGGCGTCAGCACTTCGCCAATATCGGTCACATCCATACCGGTGGAGAGGAGTCCTTCAGTCAGCGCGGCCTTCAGCGGCGGCGACGTCAGGCGGTTATCGGAGCCAACAAAGACCTGCTCAATCGAAAACGCCCCAGGCAGATAGGTTCCGAGCGCCTGACCGACCAGCCGGGCAATCGCAGGCGTCAACTGCGGGTTATGGCCCGTGACCGTGCCGCGAATGTCATACTTGCGGAAAATCGAAGTGTCCAACTGCGTCATGAGACTTTCTCCCTGAATGGCCTCGCCCCCAGCCCCTCTCAGAACGAGGGGAGAAAGATAAATGGTCGTTGAATTTTACCACTGGGAGTTGTGGAAAGAACTAAACCTTGATGACTCTGCCATCGGCGGCCTGCGCCGCGAAGGACAATGCGCCAATAGTCGGGCTGGCGTCAATCGTGACCAGCGTGCCGGGCTGCGGATTGGCCCGCAGCAGGAAATCGGCCAGCAGCTCGCGCACCGAGCGGCGAATGATGCGCTTCAGCGGTCGCGCCCCGTACTGCGGCTCATCGTTCTGCGCCAGCATCCAGTTGACCGCTGCATCGGTGAAATCGAGCGTCAGGCCGCGATCCTGCGCCATCTTCTTCTCGCTGTTGAGCAGAATCATCATCACATCGCGCAGGTTCTCTGCCGAGAGCGCGTTGAACATGATGATCTCGTCGAGCCGGTTAAGAAACTCTGGCCGGAAAAAGGTGCGCACATCGTCCATCGCTTCATCGCGGATTTCATCGGTGACAACCGGCACAGCCAGCGCCTCAGAGCCGAGGTTGCTGGTCAGGATAATCACCGTCTCGCTGAATGTAGTCGTGTTGCCACGCCCATCGGTCAGGCGGCCTTCCTCAATGACCTGAAGCAGAATATCGAGAATCCGCGGGTGCGCCTTCTCGACCTCGTCGAACAGCACCAGCAGATAGGGCTGCTGGCGCACGCGCTCGGTCAACTGGCCGCCGGCCTCGCTGTCGACGTAACCGCTCGGCGAGCCGATCAGCCGATTGAGGCTGCTCTCGTCCTTGAACTCACTCATATCGAGCGGGAGCATCGCGTCTTCGCTGCCGAACAGGAACTCAGCCAGCGCGCGAGCAAGCTCGGTCTTGCCGACGCCGGTCGGGCCGAGGAACAGGAACGCGCCAATCGGGCGGCGCGGGTCTTTCAGGCCGACGCGGGCCGTCTTGATGGCGCGGCTGACGGCCAGCACAGCCTCGTCCTGCCCGACCACGCGCTCCTTGATATGCTCGACCATGCTGGCGTAGCGAACGCGCTCGTCCTCTCCGAGCTTGCTGACCGGGACGCCGGTCATCTGGCTGGCAGCCAGCGTAACATCTTCGGCGTCGAGCGCCGACGGGTCGTTGACTTCCGACTTAAACGCCATCTGCGTCTGCTTGCTCATGCTGACCATTGCCGCCGTGCGATGGAGCAGATGCTCGGCGCTGCGCGGCAGCGGCTGAGTCGTCAGGTAGCGTTTGGCGAGCCGTGCCGACAGCCCTAACGCTTCGTCGCTGATCGACAGTTTGTAGTCGGCTTCGAGATGCGGCTTGAGCACCTTGAGCATCTCGATAGTTTCGTCCACGTTCGGCTCCGGCACGCGCAAAATCTGGCTGTTCTCGGCAATCGCGCTGACGACCGCAAGGCGCTGGTTGTATTCCATCTCAGTGGTCGTGCCGATAATGACCGGGTCGTTTTCGAGGAACGCCTTCTGAATCATCGAAGCTGACTTGCTGAACTCAGCCTTGATTGGCCCGCCGAAGAAGCGGTGAATGTGGGGGATGAAGAAAAGGCCGCCGCGCGCCTGATTCAACCCGGCGCGAACCGCCTTCTGATCGTTATCGAGCAGCGCCGTCTCATCAACTTTGATCAGGCTGGTCAGGCCCGCTGGCCCTTTTCCCTCGGACATCAGCAGGGCGAGGCTGTAAGCCAGCGTCCGCTTGCCGACGCCGTCCGGCCCGACGAGCAAAATATGTCGGTTAATCGACTGCGCCAGAATGTTCATCATATCGCGCAGCAGTTTCTCGCGGAAATAGACGGCGCGCAGGTTGCCCGCTTTCGCCCCGGCGACGTAGTCCTGCGTGGTACTGTTGGCGCGCGCCCCGTTGAACTGCGGATCGCTGGTCAGGTCGGCGATAGCTTTCGGCGTGATGCCGAGCGCCCGCAGCAGGCCGCTGGTGCTGATCGTCCCTTCAGCCAGCACGCTCAGGACGTGGTCGGCGTCGATCCGTACCTGATCGGCGGAGTTCGCCAGACTGAGCGCGTCGTCGACCAGAATGATCGTCTGCCGGGACAACGGAACCATCCGGTTGCCGCGCGCGGCGAAGTCGAGGTTGCCGTCCTGATCGCGGCGGCTCTCAATCGCCAGCACAACCTGCCGGTCGAGCTTGACCAGATCGACGCCCCGGCTGTTCCTGAAGACGTCGAGGATGCGAGTCGCGGCGGTATCGGGATGGCGCAGCAGCGCGAGCAGGATCAGCTCCGGCATGAGAGTCGGCTTGCGGTACTGATCCTTGAGCGCCACGGCGTCATTGATAACCGCGTCAAGGTCTTTGGAAAGCAGATCGGGATTGAGTGTTCCCATTGAAAGTCCTGGAAAAAGTGCTGAGTAAGTCGTTATGCCAGTTGATTGAAAGATCTGTTCTCGCCACCAGCGGGCTTTTAGCCCTGGCAGCAACGCTGAGACAATGTCGATCTAGCACAACGCCTGAGTGAACGAACGCCGGGAAAAGCCGCCCGACCAGTCCCCGGCGGAAGGCCATCGGCGATCCGCTGTGCCTGTGGACAGGTGTAATTTTACCCGAAACGGGCCTGTGAACAAGCACCGATCATTAGGGGGAGACTAAAGTTTGCGGCTGCAACACCCACCAATTTCCCTCTCCGCCGGCAGGGAAAAGTGGGAGTGATGTTGAATTTGAGCGCGGACAGAAAAGACGGTTCTACGACGGCGCGTGCGCGCCCGCCTGAAGCTCGAGCGAGAGCGAGACAGGAAGCTGCCCAAGCGCGGGGCTGGCCCCGAACAGAATCGAGCAGGCCGCCGGGACTGCCGGACGCCCCGGAGAAAAGGTCATCATATAAGCATCGACGCGCGGGAACTTCTGCCAGTCGTAAGGCGACCAGAGCGCGACGACCACTGTTCTTTCCGGCGGCAGGGCGTTGACCAGGTTTTGCTGGTTGATGTTGCTGATAGCGTCCTGCGTCCAGACGACGGTGATGTCGGCGTCGCGGGCCGCGCCTGACGCCCAGCCGATTTCATCGCCCGAAGGCGCGTCGCCAACGCCAACCCAGCGAATGTTCGGATCGTACTTCTCGCACTCGTTCTTGATCTGGTAGCGCGTCGCCAGAAAGACCATCGTGATCTTCTTGCTGATGTCGAGCGGCAGCAGGTGATTGTCGTCGTAAGCCAGCGTTGTCCCGTCCTGATACAGCTCATCGACCAACTGGGTATGCGCGTCGAGATTGACGCGCTGCGCCGCCGTCGCCGGGTCGAGCGGCTGCCAGTCGAGGATGCCATAGCGGGCCTTCGCGGCGATGATCCGGCGCACCGACTCGTCAATGCGCGATTCCGGGATACGACCGCTGCGTACCGCATCGACCACGGCCTGCATCGCCTTCTCGGTCGTCTCGGTGCCGAAGCCCGGCCCCATCGTCATCAGGTCGATGCCCGCCTGCACCGCCATTACCATCGACTCCTGATAATTGACGGTCATATCGACGGCGTTCATGTCCATCGCGTCGGTCATAATCAGACCGTTGAATCCCATCTCATCGCGCAGCAGGCCAGTTACGACGTTGTGCGAGATCGAACTCGGCACTTCGACCGGATCGACCGCCGGAAACCAGATGTGCGCGACCATAATGCTGGCGACACCGGCAGCTTCAGCGTACCTGAACGGCACGGTTTCCAGCGACAGCAGCCGTTCCTTGCTGATGTCGAGGATCGGCAGTGTGCCGTGTGAGTCCTGATCGGTTTCGCCGTGGCCGGGGAAATGCTTGGCCGTCGCCATCACGCCGAGCGACTGCATCCCGCGCACCAACTGCGCCACGATCTTGCCTGTGACTTCAGGATGGCTGCCGTAAGAGCGGTGATGAATGACCGGGTTGTTGAGGTTAGTTTCGAGGTCGGCGACCGGCGCGAGGTTCATGTTGATGCCGACCGCGCGCAGTTCCTCGGCGGTCGCCTGCCCGACGCGATAAGCCATTTCCTCACCAGCGGCGGTTGTCAGCAGCGGATTCGGGAAGACGGTGAACCCATCGGTCAACCGCGCGACTGTGTTGCCTTCCTGATCGGTGGAGATGAACATCGGCGGGCCGCCAGCGGCGGTAATCGTCTGCTGGAAGTCGTTGGTCAGTTTAGTCACGTCGCTCGGATTGCCCGCGTTTTCCGCGAACAGCACCACGCCGCCTGGCTGCCACTTGCGGATGAAATCCGCGCCAGACTCCGTCATCACCCTGCCATGCAGCGTGACCATAAACATCTGGGCGACTTTATGTTCCAGCGACATCGACGCCACCGGGTCACTGGCAGACGAGTCCGCCTGTGCCAGACTCGGCGCAAGCACCGCCAGGCACAGGAATAGAAAAGTGATTCGTTTGTGCATTCCGATTTCAGTCGCCGCTCAATCAACCTGTTCGCTGAGACGATACCCGATTCCGCGAACGTTGACAATCAGATCGGCGTCCTGCCCGGCCTGACTGAGCTTGCGACGCAGGTTGCTGACGTGCGGGCGAATGACTTCGCGCGCTTCGGTTTCATCGACGCCGTAACCCCGGACTTCGCGTACCAGTTCATGACAGGATACCACGCGACCCCGATGGGCGGCCAGATACAACAGTAAATCGAACTCGGTCGGCGTCAGGTCGATGGGGCGCTCGCCCACGGCGATCTGATAGCGACCGGGATAGATCGTCAGCGGGCCGAGCGTCATGACCGAGTTACTGGTTGTTTCACTGCCGTTGTCGGCGGAACGAGGGCGCTCATCGAGGCCCTCGGCTCCATTATGGGCAGGGACAACATCAACTTCGGAGCGGCTCAATTCCTGCACGTTACTACGAATGACGTCGAGCAGCGCGCGGCGGCGCTTGAGATTGTGCGCCCGCTCGACGCCCTTGGCGACGCTCTGGCGGATATCCTGGCTGGAGCTGGGCTTAATCAGGTAGTCGTGCGCGCCCAACCGCAGCGCTTCGACCGCCGTACTCAGGCTGGGATAGCCGGTCATCAGGATGACAATGGTATCGGCGTTCATTTCCTTGATGCGCCGCACCAGTTCGACGCCATCCAGCCCCGGCGGCATCCGAATATCGGTCAGCACCACGTCGTAAGGGTGCGCGCCGAGCATTTCCAGCGCTTCCTCGCCGCTGGCCGCCTCATTGACCGTATAGCCGACGCGCTGAAGCGTCTTGCTGACGGAATAGCGAATTGCGCCCTCGTCGTCAACCACCAGCACATTGGCATTTTCGTCAACAGTATCCATTGTTGAGACTCACTGTGGATAACTCTTATTGCTTCTTTTATGTTTTCTTAAGTTTACTCTGAACTGTTTGGCCGCGCAACACCGGAGCGACCTCAATAATAAGATAATCGAACGATATTACTGAATTATCGTTCTAACTCAGATCGGCGCAACCAGCGCAGATAGAGAGCGAGCGCGCCCGCCGCAGGGTCGTCGCGTGCAGCGACAATCCATTGATTGTCGTAGGCGATAGCAGCAAGCTGACCGTCGATCTCCAGCAGCGGAATCCGGCCACGAATCGTCGCCGGAATCTTACGGTCGATCATCCAGCGGCTCAGTGAGCGCGTGTGTCCCTTGAGGTTGGCCGGCGCAAATTGATCGCCCTCGCGGCGCGTTCGCAGCAGCCATGACGTGCCGACAACCGCGATCTGTGTGAAGTCATCTCCCTGCGGCAGCGAAGCAACTTCAATCGCCCACGACTTGCTGATCGGCGTAATCCCGACCAGCAGCGGCACGCGCTGATCCGGGTTTAGCAGCGGCATATCGGGGATAGACCACGGCGCGTCCTGCTGCTCAAATACCAGCATCTCATAGTCGATCCGCATCTGCGCTCCGCCCGTGAGCAGCGCCCGCGCTCCCTGCTCGCCGCGCAGCGCCAGCTCAACGGCGGCAATCACATGCTCATACGTCAGGTCATCCGTCAAGGCAATTCGAGACAGCGCCGCGCGGATGAAGCGCCGCTGAAGCGCCGGATGCAGCCCGACAAACGCACTCCGGGGAAAACGAAGGCGGGTCTGATCGCCGTGAGCCTCGGTCAGAACGGCGGCAAGCTGCGCGTCCATATAAGCATCCTCGACCGAGGCGACGTCGGCGAGACGGATCAGCGCCCGGTCGATCTGCGGATTGATCGCGCGCAGCGACGGCAGCACATCATGACGCAGGCGATTGCGCAGGTAGGACAGGTCGCGGTTGGTCGCATCGACACGCGGGGACAGTTGATGCTCGGCGCAGTAGGCGTCCACCTCAGAGCGCGTGACGTCGAGCATCGGGCGGATCAGGGTCAATTCGGGCTGTTCGGGCAATGGCCCGCGCCAGCCCATCCCGGCTAACCCACGCAGGCCGCCGCCGCGCAGCAGGTGCATCAGCGTCGTTTCGGCCTGATCGTCGGCCTGATGGGCGACGGCCACCGTCGTTGCGCCGATTTCAGCGGCCACGCTGGCGAAAACCCGGTAGCGCGCGCTGCGCAGCGCGGCCTCAATGTTCGCACCGGCTCTGAGCCTGAGCAGCACCGCCGCCATCGTCACCGGCACTTGCCATTCAGAACAGGTTTGCACGACGAATTCCGCATCCTGAATACTGGCATCGCCACGCATTCTATGATCGACCGTGACGACGTGCAGCGCTAAATCGAGCCGCTCACGCAGCCCGACCAGCACATGCAGCAGCGCCAGCGAATCCGCGCCCCCCGATACGCCGACGATCACCTTCCGATCCACCGGGATCATCTGATAATGCTGGAGTGCAGCGCGGACTTTCTGCGATACAGTCATTGGCTTGCGTCCTCTCGTAACACAGGGAAACAAATCCGTCCACTGAGTTCAGGCCAGCTTTGTATTGTCCTACCCCCATGTTATAATGCCGCCCGGATCACTGCGGTTAGGAGCCGGTTTGTGTTAAGTCCGTTAGATTATTTCTTCGGCTTATTTTCGCTCGACATCGGCATCGATCTCGGAACAGCCAACACCCTCGTCAGCGTGCGCGGCAAGGGGATTGTCATCAACGAGCCATCGTTCGTCGCCATCGAGAAGAAAACGCGCCGCCCGATTGAAGTCGGGGCGCGCGCCAAAGAAATGTGGAACAAAAACCCAAAAGATATTCTGATCGTCCGTCCACTGCGTGACGGCGTTATCAGTGAATTTGAAGTGACCGAAGCGATGCTCGATCACCTGATCCGCAAGGCCCACGAACAACAGTGGGTGCCGATCCCACGTCCGCGCGTGGTCGTCGGCATTCCAAGCGGCGTCACCGAAGTCGAGAAACGCGCCGTCTACGACGCGGCCATCAGCGCGGGCGCGCGTGAAGTCTATCTGATCGAAGAGCCGGTCGCGGCGGCTATCGGCGCGGGCCTGCCGGTACAGGAAACGCGCGGCAGCATGATTATCGACATCGGCGGCGGCACGACGGAAGTCGCGCTGTTCTCGCTCGGCGGGATCGTCATCAGCCGGTCAATTCGCGTCGCGGGCGACGAAATGGACGAAGATATTGTCCAGTATATGCGCACCAAGCACAACCTGATGATCGGCGAACCGACGGCGGAAGCGCTAAAAATCGATATCGGCTCGGCCTTTCCGCTGCCGCAGGAGCGCACCAAGTCGGTCAGTGGGCGTAACCTCGTCACCGGCCTGCCCACCCGCGTCGAGGTCAGCTCAATTGAGGTACGCGAAGCTATCGGCGGCTCGGTTGACATCATCGTTGATACCGTCAAGGACGCGCTCGACGACACGCCGCCGGAGCTGGTCGCCGACCTGATGGAAAGCGGCATCTGTCTCGCCGGCGGGGGCGGCCAGCTCAAAGGGCTGGCCGACCGTTTATCTGAGGAAGTTCACATCCGCGCCTGGGTGGCCGACGACGCTATGACCTGCGTCGCTCGCGGCGCTGGACGAATCCTCGAAGACTACAACAACCTGCGCCGTCTGCTCGTCGGCCTCGAACGCGGCAGCACCCACCACTAAACTCTCGCAGGATTCGCCCCGATTGTATGCCCTCAACCCTCAGTCCACTGTTCAGGTATAATGATGCCCGGAGGTGGTCATGAATCAGGGGAGCGGCTTCCGGCGCGGATGGCGTGGAAACCGGGCTGTATACTTCGTCATCTGTCTGCTGGCCTGCGTCGGCCTGATCGTCGCCAGTCGGTCGGGCGTGCTTGCGCCAGTCGAGGGCGTCATCGCCGTGCCGCTCAACGCGGTATCAGGCGTTTTCAACCGCCTCGCGCTCAAGATCAGCTCGACCGTCACCGACCTGTCGGAGATTCAGACGCTGCGTCAGCGCAATGCTGACCTTGAAGAATCGCTCGCGCAGTTCCAGTCAGAGCTGGTCGAGCTGCGCGAGATCGCCAGCGACTACAACCGCCTGACCAGCCTGCTCGATTACAAATCGTCGGTGCAGAACGAGCAGGTCGTCACCGCCGACGTGGTCGGCTTCGACTCGAACAACGCCCTGCGTACCCTCAGCATCAACCGGGGCGCGCGCGACGGCATCGCCACTGGAATGCCAGTCGTGACGAAAGAGGGCCTCGTCGGGCGCGTTATCGACGTCAGCGCCAACGCCTCGCGCGTCCTGCTCATCAACGACCCGTCCAGCGCGGTCAGCGCCCGACTGCAAACCTCACGCGCCATCGGCAGCGTCGATGGCAGCGTGATGGGTCTGCGCTCCGGCAGCCTGCGGATGACCCTGATTCCGCTCAATGCCCGCATTCAGGAAGGCGATCTGGTCATCACGTCCGGACTGGGCGGCAACTTCCCCGCCGATATCGTCATCGGCCAGGTAACGAGCGTCCGCTCAGAGCAGTTCGGGCTGTATCAGGAAGCGGAAGTCCGCAGCCTGATCGACTTCGATACGCTCGAATTTGTCTTGGTCGTCACCAGCTTCCAGCCCATCGATCTGTCAGTCTTTGAGTCCGATGCTGGCGGCTCGACCGACGCGACCGCGCCTTAATGAGCAACTGGATCAGTTTTCCCATTCTGATTCTGGCCGCCATCTTGCAGGCGACCTTCATGCCGCAGATTCGGATTCTCAACGGCACGCCTGATCTGGTCTTTCTTTTCGTCTTCGCCTGGTCGATCAACGCGCCGCTCGAAACCGGCGTCACCTGGGCCTTCGTCGGCGGGATCAGCCGCGATCTGCTGTCGGCCACGCCGCTCGGCAGCTCGACAATTGGCCTGCTGCTGATCGTGTTTGCCCTCAACCAGGTCCGGGGGCAGGTCTATGGCGTCGGCTTCACGCTGTTCATCGGCTTCGTCATCGCCGGAACCTTCGTCGAGCTGGTGACACTGATGCTGGTGCTGGCCGCAACCGGCTACCCGGTCAACCTGATCGAAACGTTCACCACTATGATTCTACCAACAGTGGCCTATAATCTGCTGTTTGTCGGCCCGATTTACTGGCTGGTGCGCCGACTCCAGAAGCGCCTGCGAACCGAAACGCGGTTGATTTCTCAGTGAAAAGGATGGGCAGCGCGACCAGCGGGGGACACAGCAAGACCGTCATGGGGGGCGGAAAGTTCGTTGAGGAATCGATTTTATGCAGCGTTTGATGCCCTTTCAAGGCTGGCGGCTGACCTTTTTTCAAGGCGTGATGTTCGCCGTGTTCGTGCTGTTCGGCGTCCGCATGTACCAGATTCAGATCGTGCAGGGATCGGAATGGCAGGCACAGGCCGATGAGAACCGCATCAGTCAGGTTCCCCAGCCCGCCGACCGCGGCGTGATCTTCGACCGCAACAATCAACCGCTGGCGATCAACGTCCCCGCCTTCAACGTCACCGTCACCCCCGCCGATCTGCCGGACAACGAAACAGAAGTGCTCAACATCTATAACCGGCTCTCAGCGCTGATCGAAGTGCCGCCGACTGAAGCTGCTGCCCGCGCCGCCGGATCGACAGTGCCGAGTATTGAGAAGCTGGTGCAGGAAGGGCGCGGTATCGCGCCGTATCGTCCGGTCGTGGTCGCGCAGGACGTCAAACGCGAAGTCGCCATGCAGATCATGGAAGAGAAGCAGACGCTCCCCGGCGTTGACGCCTTCAACTCGACCGCCGCTGTGCGCGAATACCCGACCGGTGAACTGACGTCGCACATCATCGGTTACATGGGCCGCATCCCTGAAGATCAGGCCAAACAGCTTATCGAGCAGGGCTACGACCCGGCCTATGACCGCATCGGCTATTCAGGCGTCGAAGCCTATCTCGAATCGGTGCTGGCAGGCCAGCGCGGCTACATCCGTAATGAAGTCGATGTCGCCGGTCAACCAATTGCCGAGATCGAGCGCAAGGATTCTACGCCGGGCCAGAACATCCGCCTGACCATCGACACCGATTTACAGAAAATCGCGGAACAGGCGCTGCGCGACGAGATCGCCAAACTGAACGCCTCGAAAAACCAGATCGTCAGTCAGACCGGCGTCGTCATCGCCATGAATCCCAAAACGGGCGAAGTGCTGTCGCTCGTCAGTTGGCCGAGCTACGACAACACCAAATTCGCCCGCGCCATCGACGTTCCCTACTATCTCAACGTCACATCTGACCCGCTGCGCCCGCTCTACAATCAGGCCATTAGCTCGCTCTACCCGCCCGGCTCGATCTGGAAGCTGCTGACAGCGGCTGGCGTGCTTCAGGAACATGTCATCGCGCCGGATTCAACGCTCAATGATCCCGGTCGCCTGACCGTCCCCAATCGCTACGCGCCCAACGACGTCGCCGCCGCGCAGACCTTCGTCTGCTGGCTCAAGCAGGGTCACGGCAACCTCAATCTCGTCGGGGCCATCGCCAATAGCTGCGACGTCTACTTCTATCAGGTCGGCGGCGGCAACCCGGAAGTTTCGCCCGCCGTGCTCAAGCCGGACGGCCTCGGAATCGACGGCATGGATCGCTATGGCACGGCGCTCGGCATCGGCTCGGTGCAGGGGATTGAGCTTCCCGGTGAAAACGGCGGACGAATGCCTGACCCCGACTGGAAACGCCGCATCTACGGCGAAAGCTGGTCAACTGGCGACACTTACAACGCCGCCTTCGGTCAGGGCTATATCACCGTGACGCCGCTCCAGCTCCTCAACGCCGTGGCGGCCATCACCAATGGCGGCACGCTCTATCAGCCCACTATCGTCCACGACTACCTCGATGCGACCGGCAACGTCACCAAAGCCTTCCAGCCGCACGTCTTACGCACCATCAACCTGGAGAACCTCGCTCCCGGCCAGACAATTACGCTGCTGCCGCTGGAAGACATGATTATGAAAGGGCTAGGCAGCCTGTCGTGCCTGTGCGAGACAACCAGTAAGTTCTTCAACCAGATTCGCTGCAACCCGAACGACTACACTAATACGGTTGACATCAACCCTGACCCGTATATCGAGGATGTGCGCGAGTACCGGGTGTCGCTGCCCGCCTACTATCCGTTCACCGACAACATCTGTGACGAGCTGCGCTTCAACCCCGGCTACACGCCACCATTCATCGACGGCCAGAATCTCGCCCTGATTCGGGAAGGAATGCGCGAAGCGGTGACGGTCGGTACGGCGAAAACTATCAATCTGCCCTACGTCGAAGTCGCCGGGAAAACCGGCACTGCCGAATACTGCGACGATATCGCTCGACCGCTCGGCCTGTGCGTGCCGGGCGCGTGGCCCGCCCACGCCTGGTTTGTCGGCTACGCGCCGTATAAAGACCCGCAGATTATCGTCATCGCCTTCGTCTATCACGGCGGTGAAGGCTCGGCAGTCGCGCTGCCGATTGTCCGCCAGGTGCTCGAAAATTACCTGCGGCTGGAGAATGATCGCGGCGGCCAGACGACCCAGGTCAACCCGAACGACATCGGTATTCTGTCATCGACAGAGACGGCGGCCCCGTGAAACTTTCCCGTTGGATCCCCGCGCTCGCCGCTGGCCTGATCGCATGGCTGGCATTCATGATCCTCGGCCACACGCCCGTCATTCGCGCGTCGGGGCTGGCGCTGGCGATCATCGGCGCAGCGCTGATGTTCAGCCGCTGGGGCATGATTCTCGGCGTTGTCGGCGGGCTGGCATTCGCCTTCAGTCCGGCCTTCTGGGCGCAGACCGGCGGCACAGAAAGCCTGAATCCGGTGGCAGTCAGCGGCGCGCTGGCGCTAGCCGTCGTCGGCGCGGCGTTTCTGGCCTGGTTGAGTAAACGTCCGTCGTTTGGGCTGGCGCTCGGCCTGATCGTCTTCACCGGGCTGTTTTTCACCGTCGTCGGCTCGCCGCACAGCCTGCGCCTGACAACACTGCTGGCAGCCTGGCTGCTGGCGCTGGTCGTCGACGCGCTGATGCTGACCAATCCACGGCCCGACGAAGCCGCGCCGATCAGCCTCGGTCGTCGCCACGTCCTCGGCATCCTGCTGCTGCTGACTATCGGCGTCATCAACGACCCGCTGATAGCGTTGTTTCTACCGGCGGTCGCGCTCGGCCTGTTCCTGTCAGCGACGAAGCTGCCGCGCTGGTACTGGGCCGCGCTGCTGGTGATTGGGATCGTCGGCGCGCGCGGGCTGATGGTTCAATATGCCGATTCGTCGTGGTGGCTGTATCCGGCGGCGCAGGCAGAAATGCTCAGCGTGCGCGTCCCGAAGCTGTTCGCCGACGGCTGGCGCGTCTCGGAGCGCTGGGTCGAACTGTTCGCGCTGGTGATCGACCAGTTCAGCGTCGTCGGGCTGGTGTTAGGCGTGATCGGGCTGGCGCGGCTGGCGCGCTGGTATCCGACGCTCGGCGTGGTTATGCTGACGGCTTTCACCACCTATTTCATCTTCGGCCTGCTCTACTTTGGCCGCGACCGGGCCGTGCTGCTGCTGCCGCTGCTGATGATTCAAGTCCTGTGGATGACCTACGCGCTGCACTCGATCTGGCAGTGGCTGACGCGCAGCCTGCGGCTGTTCGCGCCGCGCGGCAAGCCGGTCATCGCCGGGGAGCCGAAGCCGCCCATTTAGGATACTGCGCGCCCACCTTGATCCGACCGTTTGAGGTTCATCTGGAACCTTAACCGATAGCCCGATACAATCATTCAGCAGGACTCATCAAGCAGCATTCGCTAACACGACCTGACCCGCGCCATGCCATCACGCTGGCCGATGAACGCCCTGACCCCCAATCTCAAACTCAGTTGAGCAGGCGTCGCAGAGTCTGCGTCGTCTATGACGCGAGTCCTGTGGCGTAAGTCGGGAATCCCTGTATAGTATTAAGCATCATGCCTGATTAAAACTTACTGGAAACAAGCACCTCGACGGGACAGGGGGCCATGCGCGAATCGACGGTCGCTATTAAGGGAGTCAAGGATGGGCTGCTCATCTCCTTGAGTCCCACCGAGGAATGGGCCATTATCACCAACGACCTGGCGGCGCGCATCGACGAGAAAAGTTCCTTTTTCACGGGGGCGCGCATCACGCTGGACGTCGGCGAGCGCCCGGTGCGCAAGGATGAGCTTGGCTCGGTCAAGGCACTGCTCGAACGGCGCGGCCTGTCACTCTGGGCCGTATCGAGCGCCAGCGCCACCACCATTGACTCGGCCATCGCGCTCGACTTGCGGACGGCCAGCGCAGCTTCGACCAACCCGACCCGCGCCGAGAATGAGCCGGTTATCGCCTCGGAAGAAGATGGCTCGGTCGGCATCCTGATCCACAAAACGCTGCGCTCCGGCAAAAGCGTTCACAGTCAGGGGCATGTCGTCGTCTTTGGCGACGTCAACCCCGGCGCAGAAATTATCGCAGGCGGCGATATTATCGTCTGGGGACGCCTGAGCGGGCAGGTTCACGCCGGAGCTAACGGCGACGACAGAGCCGTCGTCTGCGCGCTCGACATGATCCCGACGCAACTGCGCATCGCCGGTCACATCACCACGTCGCCAGACGACAAGCGGCGCAAGCCGCGGCCTGAAACAGCACTTATCCGCGACAACGCCATCGTTGTCGAAGCCTGGAAATAAGCACAGTCACCGCTGCCTGTGCGAATAAACTGGAAAGGACAATCCGGTATGGGGGCGAAAGTCGTTACGGTCACATCGGGCAAAGGCGGCGTCGGCAAAACCACGACGACCGCTAACCTCGGTGTCGCGCTCGCTCGCATGAATAAAAAGGTGGTTGTCATCGACGCGGATATCGGCCTGCGAAACCTCGACGTCATCATGGGCCTCGAAAACCGCATCGTCTACGATCTGGTCGATATCGTCGAGGGGCGCTGCAAGCTGCGTCAGGCGATGATAAAGCACAAGCAGTTCCCCGACCTGTATCTGATTCCGGCGGCGCAAACGCGCGACAAGAGCGCGGTCAGCCCGGCAGACATGATCCAGTTGGCCGACCAGCTCCGTCAGGAGTTCGACTTCGTGCTGATCGACTCGCCCGCCGGAATCGAGCGCGGCTACCGCAATGCTGTCGCCCCGGCGGACGAAATCCTGATCGTCACCAACCCCGAAGTCTCGGCGGTGCGCGACGCCGACCGGATTATTGGCCTGCTCGAAGCCGAAAACAAAGGGCCGGGCCAGCTCATCCTCAACCGGGTGAAGATGGACATGGTGCGCAAGGGCGAGATGATGTCCGCCTCTGACGTCACCGACATCCTCTCCGTCAAGCTGATCGGTATCGTGCCGGAAGATGAGAACGTCGTCCCGGCGTCGAATGCTGGCCTGCCCGTCACGTTGAACGAAAATTCCCGCGCCGGGACCGCCTTCCGCAACATTGCCCGCCGGCTGAATGGGGAAATTGTCCCATTTATGAAGCTCGACGAAAGTGATAGTCTGATGAAACGCCTCGCCCGTATTTTCTCTGGCAGCAACGGGAACGGGCAGTAAAGGGTAAAGCGATGGCAAGCTTTCTCGACCGTATGTTTGGACGTCCCGCAGTCAAAAGCAGTGGCACGGTCGCCAAGGAGCGGCTCCAGTTTGTGCTGGTTCATGACCGCATCAACCTGCCGCCAGAGCGCCTTGAGGCGATGAAGCAGGAGATTCTGGCGGTAATCGCCAAGTACGTCGCGGTCGCCGACAAAGGGGTTGATATCGCGTTGCAGCAGCGCGACCGCGATAACCTGCTGATTGCCGAAGTCCCGTTCGCCCGACGCCGCGAAGTGGCTGAATACGAGGACGAAGACGATTCGCCGCCTGCCACGGGCAACTCTAAAGACTCCTAGCGACCATTTGCCCCCGTAAGCCGTCCTTCAATTCGCGCGCTGCGTCCGCTATAATGGCGAGCCTCTGAGGCTAGCCTGGGAACTTCGCGCCGTGAGCCAATCGCGCAGTATTTGGCGTCAATTTGATTTTGTCCTCTTCGGCCTGACCCTGATCCTCACGGTCTTCGGCATTCTGATGATCCATAGTGCCACCCGCGACGCCATCGATCCCGACCTGATTAGCCGCGTCCCCGACCAGATTCGTTATACGATCATCGGCATCGGCGTGATGATCGTGCTGGCGCTGATCGACTATCGTCTGCTCGGCGGCATCCATCAGTGGCTCTACATCGGCATGATCGGCCTGCTGCTGCTGGTCAAGCTGTTCGGCGTCGAAGGCGCGGCAGGCTCGCAAAGCTGGATCAACGTCGGTATCCGCATCCAGCCGTCAGAAATCGCCAAGGTGCTGATTATCATCACGCTCGGCCATTTTCTGGCGAACAATTATATGAAGATGGACAGACTCTCGACGCTGTTCCGGTCGATGATCCATATCGCCGTCCCGACCGCGCTGATTCTGGTTCAGCCTGATCTCGGCATGACGATTGTCTTTGCGGTGCTGTGGTTCACGCTGGTATGGGCTGCCGGTCTGCGGCTCAAGCACATCGTCATGTTCGTCCTGGTCGTCTCGATCTCCGCCCCGCTGACCGTGCCGTTCGCCTGGGCGAAGATGGAAGGCTACCAGCGCCAGCGCATCACCTCGTTCCTGTTCCCGCAGAGCGACCCCGACGCCTACTACAACATCAATCAGGCAATGATTAGCATCGGCGACGGCGGGATGTTCGGCAAGGGCTACACCTTCGGCTCGCAGAACCGCTGGCGTTTCCTGCGCGTCCGCCATACCGACTTCATTTTCGCCGTGATCGCCGAGGAATTTGGCCTCGTCGGCGGGCTGACGGTGATGATCCTGATCGGCCTCGTCGTGCTGAGAATCCTGCGCGCGGCCCGGCTGGCGTCCGACCCGCTGGGCAGCCTGATCTGTTATGGCGTGGCGGCTTTCATCTTCTTTCAAACGGTGGTGTCCATCGGCATGAATTTGAGTCTGCTGCCGGTGACAGGGCTGACGCTGCCTTTCATCAGTTCCGGCGGCACGTCGCTGCTGTCGAGCCTGATGGGTATTGGTCTGGTCGAGAGCGTCGTCATGCGGCGGCGGCGGCTGGCGTAAAGGCTTCCCTCACCCCTGGCCTGTCGGTCGAGATGCCGCTGCGCGGCACGAGTGAGGCCCTGACCACTTCGTCTCCCAGAGGGAGAGGAGTGCCAATCAATGGGGCAGACGAATTTAAGCTGTTTCCTGTAGAGACAACACTTTCCTCTACATCGACCTGATTTGCCAGAGAACCTGGTTTTTTGGCTCAGAATTTGCGGATATATCCTACGACCCATCCCTCTCCCCTCGCCCTGAGGGAGAGAGGTTGGGGTGAGGGTTCAGGAGTTCTCCTCTATGACTAATAACACTACTCGTCCCGTGCGTACACGCTTCGCGCCCAGCCCGACCGGCCCGCTCCACATCGGCGGCGCGCGCTCGGCGCTCTTCGGCTGGCTCTATGCCCGGCATATGGGCGGCCAGTTCATTTTGCGTATTGAGGACACCGATCAGAATCGCTTTGTCCCCGAAGCCCTCGGCATGATTACCGGCGGGCTGTCGTGGCTCGGCATCCACTGGGACGAAGGCCCCGACATCGGCGGCCCGCACGCGCCCTACTTCCAGTCAGAGCGCAAGCCGCTGCATCAGGAATGGGCTAACTGGCTGGTTGACCACGACAAAGCCTATCGCTGCTATTGCACGCCGGAGCGGCTGGAACAGGTCAGCAAGGAGAAGGAAGCGCGCAAGGAGCCGCCGGGATACGACCGCCACTGCCGCGCTCTCAGCCCTGCGGAGCGCGCGCAAAACGAGGCCGAGGGGAAATCTTACGTCATCCGCTTCAAGATGCCGCTCGACGGCGAAACGACGGTTGATGATCTGGTGCTCGGTCACGTCTCGTTCAACAACGACACCATCCTCGACCCGGTGCTGCTCAAGTCGGACGGCTTCCCGACCTATCATCTGGCACACGTGGTTGACGATCACTTCATGGAGATCACCCACGTCACCCGCGCCAACGAGTGGCTGCCGTCGCTGCCGCTGCACGCCCAGTTATGGCAGGCGTTCGGCTGGGAGATGCCGTTCTACGCCCATCTGCCGGTGCTGCTCAACCCGAACGGCAAAGGTAAACTGAGCAAGCGCCACGCTGGATTCTCGGAGAATGGCCGTCAGGTGCTGGTGCTGGTCAGCGAGTTCAGGGACGCTGGTTATCTGCCCGAAGCCGTCATCAACTTCCTCTGCAATATCGGCTGGAACTTCGGCGACGACCGTGAGATTTTCACGGTCGAGGAAGCAATTGCCCGTTTTGAGTTGAAGGACGTCCATCCGAATAACAGCAGCTATCCGATTGAGAAGCTCGACTGGCTCAACGGCGAGTACATCCGCGCGATGGACCCGACCACGCTCGCGCCGTATCTGCGCGAGCCGCTGGAAAAAGCCGGTTACAAGCTCGACGATGACCTGCTGCTGAAGATCGCCGGGCTGGTACAGACACGCATCAAGACCCTGCCAGAAGTCCTCAAATTCGCCGCGCCGTTCTTCTCGGAAAACGACCAGCTTGACGATGCCGCTGTCTGGCAGACGCCGGGGCCGCAGGATTTCACGGATATCAAGGGCGTCAATGGCGCTCAGGTGCTTGACATCCTGCGTACTGTCAACGACCGTCTGACGGCGCTGCCCGACTTCAGCCACGAGCCGCTGGAAGCCGCCAGTCGAACGCTGGCCGACGAGCTGAGTTTGAAGCCCGCCATCCTGTTCTCGATCATCCGCAACGCCGTCATGGGACAAACCGTGACGACGCCGCTGTTCGAGTCGATGGAAGTCTTTGGGCGCGCCGCGTCACTGCGCCGACTTGAGCTGACCATCCAGCGCCTTTCAACAGAGCGCTAATCCAGCGCTTGCTCGCCAGCCGCGTTTCTGCTCAGGCGCAAGTCGAGGATTGCCTTTTGAGGCGGCATGAGGCATCATGCCTCGATACAGTAAGCCACCCTAACAATCACTCCGTTCACTTACTCTCCCCTTCCATTACAACATGCGTTTGTGACCTGTCCCCCTGCTCGCGGTGGGACAGGGGGAGAGGTTAATTTGAGGTAGCCCGTCGTATGGCACGTAGACCGCTGGTCGCCCTGGTTGGACGACCGAATGTCGGCAAGAGTACGCTGTTCAACCGGCTGGTCGGCGAGCGTATGGCCGTCATCCACGAGATTCCCGGAACCACCCGCGACCGCCTGCAATCCGAGGCGGAATGGCTGGGTGTGACCTTCGTAGTCGTCGATACCGGCGGCATCGAAGTCTATCAGCCCAAAGGCACGCGCGACGAGTCGCCGCTGGCCGAAGGCAGCGCCGATTTTATCCAGCAGATCAAGGCGCAGGCTATCCTCGCCATCGACGAGGCGGACGTCGTCATCATGGTCACAGACGCCATCACCGGCATCACCGCTGCCGACGAGGAAGTGGCCGAAATTCTGCGCCGGACGAAAAAACCGGTGCTGATCGCGGCCAACAAAGCCGACAACATGAAGCGTAATGATGATGCTTTCGAGTTCTACGCGCTCGGTCTGGGCGAGGTCTTTGCCGTCAGCGCCATTCACGGCGCGGGCGTCGGCGACCTGCTCGATGCGGTCGTCGAGGCCTTCCGGGATCAGGGACTGCTGACTGAGGAAAGCGAAGAGGACGACCATCTGAAAATCGCCATCGTCGGGCGACCGAACGTCGGCAAGAGCAGTCTGGTCAACAAACTGCTCGGCGAGGAGCGCGTGATCGTCAGCCCGATTGCCGGGACGACGCGCGACGCCATCGACTCTGACATCACTTTTCACGGCCAGACGGTCACGCTGATCGACACTGCTGGAATCCGCCGCCGTGGCCGCATTGATCCCGGCCCGGAAAAGTTCAGCGTTGTCCGCTCGATGAAGGCCATCGAGCGCGCTGACGTCGCCCTGCTGATGATCGACGCCGCCGAGGGCGTGACCGAGCAGGATCAGCACATCGCCGGATACATCGACGAGGCGGGCAAGAGCGTCGTCATCATCGTCAATAAGTGGGACGCCGTCCCCGACAAAGAATCGACCACGCTGACCGACATGCTCAAGGTGATCCGCGAGAAGTTCAACTTTCTGCCCGACCCGCCAGTGATCTTCATCAGCGTCCTGACCGGCCAGCGCATCCACGAGGTGCTGGAGACAGCCTGGCAGGTCTGGGAGACGCGGCATCAGCGCATCTCGACCGGCGAATTGAACCGGATTCTGCGCGAAGCGATCCAGCTTCATCCCGCGCCGACGCACGGCACTAAACGGCTCAAGATTTACTTCGGCACGCAGGTCGCCATCTCGCCGCCGGTTTTCCTGTTCCACGTCAACGACTCGCGGCTGGTTCACTTCACCTATAAGCGTTTCCTCGAGAACCAGATTCGCAAGGTTTATCCGTTCGCCGGAACGCCGATGAAACTCAGCTTCCGCCCGCGCGACGGAATGCTCGACTAGCGCGTCGCAGGGGCTGGCCGCATCAAGCCCGGTCATGTGAATAGCGTGAAATCCTGAATACAGGCACAGCGCTCGTTAAATCGGCTGACCGGCCAGCATCAAAACTTCGTAGGCCAGCGCCTGCCACAACCGTCCCCGAAACTTAATCTCACCGAGCGCCCGCGCCTCGATCAGCGGGTCGAGGCGGCGGATGACGGCTTCCTCAGCCAGAATCTGACCCGGCGTGGCGAACTCCTGAAGGCGCTTTGCCAGATTGACCACGTCGCCAATCGCCGTGTAGTTGACGGCGGAATCCGTGCCGACGTAGCCCACAACCGCGTCGCCGACATGAATCCCCATACTGAACGACAGGCCGTCGCCGCGCTGCGTCGATAGCTCCGCGCCCGCGTGCTGGAGCATCAGCGCCGCCTCGACCGCCCGGTAGGTGTGATCGGGCTGGTCTTCCGGCGCGTTGAAAATTGCCATCAGGCCGTCGCCGAAATACTTGTCGAGCGTGCCGCTGTACGACAGGATGACGTTGGCGGCCAGACTCAGATACCCGTTGAGCATATCGATGACCTGTTCCGGCGGCATGTTCTCGCTGTAGGATGAATAGCCGCGAATGTCCGCAAACAGGATCGTGATCTCGCGCCGCTTGCCGCCGAGTTGAAGCGCCATCGGATCGTCGAGCACCTGATCGACGACACCGGGCGGGACGAAGCGCTTGAAGGTGTTGCGAATCTGGTTGCTCTCGCGCTCTTTCGCCTGCTGCACCGCCTCGAAGTTGCGGGCGTTTTCAATCGCAATCGCGGCGTAGTCGGTCAGCGCGCTCAACAAAGCCGTGTGGTGGCGCGTGAACGACGGCGCGGCATTCGAGACATTGCGGACGCCGAGTACGCCGATGACGTGGCCGCGCAGCACCAGCGGCACGCAGGCGACCGATGTCGGCGCGTTCGACTGATTGCCAGGCTGTTCGCGCGTCAACACCACCGGCTGTCCGCTCTCGACCACGCGGGCGGCGACGCGGTCGTTGACTTCTTGATCGATAGACTCGGCGCGCCCGCTGGTAACCCGCTTCTGCGCCAGACAGAGCAACCGTTCCTTGTGCAGCAGGTAGATGTAGCCTTCCTCGGCGTGCGTCACCTGCGTCGCCGCATCGACGATTCGCGGTAAGAGCTGCTGGGTATCGGCCAGCGCCGCCACCGACTTGCCGACGCCGTAAAGCACGTTGAGTTCCTGCACGCGAAGCTGTAAATCCCGATTGGCCTGAATCAGCCGCTCGGTCAGGGCTTCCTTTTCGCGGCGCAGGCGCGTCTCGGTCAGGCTGCGCTCGATGGCCGTGGTCATCTCTTCGACCGAATACGGCTTCTTGACGTAATCCTTCACGCCGAGCCGGTAAACCTCGACGGCGATTTCTTCTGAGCCATGAAAGGTCATCAGCACGACCGGGATATCGAGGTGTTTAGAAACCAGCCCCTTGAGCACCTGAATGCCATTCATACGCGGCATTTGCAGGTCGAGCAGAATCAGATCGGGGGTGTAGCGCTCGGCCATCTCCAGCCCTTCAGCGCCATCACGCGCCTCAAGCGCCTGATAGCCTGCCGGTTGCAGCACATACTCGATCACAAACTCGCGGTTTTCCTGCCCGTCGTCGACGACGAGGATGCGTTCACCGGCCAATTTCGCCTCACGATTTCTCGCTTGAATCCACGCTCATTCCAGTATAGTAGCGAAGTGCCGCTGGCGTCCCTAAACATCCATGCAGAGTGAGAAACTCATCAGCGCCACGCAAAGGCGATTGTCGCCCGCCCGCGCAGGGTTTATAATAGGGGGCATTGACCGGCGCATGAGATCACTGTCTTTGCAACCGATTCCTGCCCTCGACGCCGCACCTGTTCCCGTTCCCCGTCCCAGACTCCATCAGCGCGGCGGCCTTCGATTTCTTCGAGAAATCCTCGAAACCGTCATTCTGGTCGCGGCAATTTACGCCCTCGTCAACCTGGCGAGCGCGCGTTTCGTCGTCGAAGGCAACAGTATGCAGCCGAACTTCCACAGCGGCCAGTTCGTCATTGTTGACCGCGTCAGCTACATGCTCGGCCAGCCGCAGCACGGGGACATTGTCGTTTTCCATTTTCCGGGTGACGTCACTCAGGACTATATCAAACGGGTCATCGGGCTGCCGGGGCAAACCGTCGAAATCAAGGATACGCACGTTTTTGTCGATGGCGAGCAGCTTAACGAGCCGTATATCAACGAGCCGTGTAATGCGACGCGCTGTTACAACCACACCTGGACGCTTCAGCCGGACGAATTTTTCGTCATGGGCGACAATCGCAACCACAGCGACGACTCGCGCGTCTTCGGCCCGGTCAGGCGCAATCTGATCGTCGGTGAGGCGCTGCTGCGCTACTGGCCGCCGTCAGACTGGGGCATCGTCCGGCAAATTCACTACAGCGCAGCGGTCGCTCAATGAGCGAGATGCCGCTCGAAGCGGCGGCGCCCCGACCCGGACTGCATCAACACAGCGGCCCGCGCGAACTGGCCGAGCTGGTGCCGCTGTTCGTGCTGATCTTCGTGCTGGTCAACCTCGCCAGCGCGCGTTTCGTGGTTGAAGGCGATAGTATGCAGCCGAACTTCCACAGTAACCAGTTCATCCTCGTCAGCCGGGTTAATTACCTGATCGCCAGCCCACAGCGCGGCGACATCGTCGTTTTTCACTACCCGCTCAACCCGGCAAATGACTATATCAAGCGCGTGATTGGCCTGCCGAACCAGACGGTTGAAATCCGCGCTACACAGGTCTACGTTGACGGCGTCAAACTCGACGAGCCGTACATCAACGAGCCGTGTACGCCCGGAAGCTGCCCGAACAAGACCTGGCAGCTTGGCCCCGGCCAGATTTTCGTCATGGGCGATAATCGCAACCACAGTCAGGACTCGCGCGTCTTTGGGCCGGTGGAAATGAAGTTCGTTATCGGCGAAGCGCTGCTTCGTTACTGGCCGCCGTCAGACTGGAGCAGCGTCATCAAGCTCCATGACAACCCGGCAGCGGCTGCCAATTGAGAGAAAACATGCTTGATACTCCTGCCGTTCAGCCTCGCCCCTTACTCCACCGCCCCGGCTTTGGCCGCGAGTTGGTCGAGACGCTGATTCTGATCGTCGCCATTTATGCGCTCGTCAATCTGGCTTCAGTGCGCTTCTACATCGACGGGCCGAGTATGCAGCCGAATTTCTTCGCCAACCAATTCCTGCTCGTCAGCCGGTTGGCCTATATGATCGGCCAACCTCAACGCGGCGATATTATCGTCTTCAACGCGCCCGGATCGGCCCCGAATGATCCGCCGCTCATCAAGCGCGTCATCGGCCTGCCGGGTGAGACCGTCACGATCAAGGACGCGCTGGTGTACATTAACGACCAGCCGCTTGACGAGGTTTATACGAAGGAAGCCTGCATCCCCAGCCGCTGCCCCGATAAGGAATGGCAGCTTGGCCCCGACGAATATTTTTTCATGGGAGATAATCGTAATAACAGCCGCGATTCGCGGGTTTTTGGCCCCGTAACACGGGATCGAATTGTTGGCGAGGCGATCATTCGTTACTGGCCGCCGTCTGACGTGGGGATCGTCACGGACTACCGATACCCACGCCAGTAACCTTATCACGGAGGGATGTATGTCTGAAGAGTCGGTCACTCCCTGCCCTCAATGTCAGGTTGGTATTTTACGCACGAAGCGGATGGCCTACGTCCGCATCATCAACGGCCTGTTCGTCAGCGTGCCGGACATGCCGACGCAGACCTGTGACATCTGCGACTATCAGGAATTCGGGAGCGAAGCGCTGCTCGTCCTCGAATCGCTGGCAAACCGCCCCGGCGCAGAAAGCCGCACCTCTCGCCCTACGCCGCGCGCAACGCCGACTGAACCCGGCAGAACGCGCCCATTGAAGCCCTGAGCAGCCAGACGCAATTTCAGCATCGCGTTGTGAGGGCCTTGCTGATACACTAGAGTGGGCATAGAGGCATCGTGGCGAACGTCACGGCGAACTCGCGCCGTCGATGCAACCTGGGGGATTGCACCCGATATGAGCGATGGCCGTATCCTTGTCGTCGAAGACAACCAGGACAATATGACGCTGATCTCCGACGTGTTGAGTTCGCTCAACTACGACGTGCTTCAGGCGGTCGATGGGGAACAGGGTGTCTCGATGGCGCAGACCGAGCATCCCGACCTGATCCTGATGGATCTGTCGCTGCCGCGGATGGACGGCTGGACGGCGACGCGCTACATCAAAGCGAACCCTGACCTGAACGCCATTCCGATCATCGCGCTGACGGCCCACGCCATGATGGGCGACCGCGAGCGCGCGCTCGAAGCGGGCTGCGACGATTACCTGTCCAAGCCGCTCAACCTGCGCGATCTGGCGCATAAGCTGGCGCAGTTCATCCATCCCACTCGTTAACGGTGACCAGGGCAATCGCGTCTTAATCCACCTGAGGTTCTGGAAAGGTCATGGGATGTCGTAGGGGCGCGGCTTTGCGCGCCAGTGACGACAGGTAGCAAGGGTGTCATCCCTATAAGTTCCTCGTGACCCTTTGATGACTGAACAAAAATTTAGACGCGATTGCCCTGTAACGGTGACGATCTCACCTTGACGCTGCCGGGGGCGACTGCTAAACTTTGACTATCCGTTCGGCCCCATCGTCTAGCGGTCAGGACGAAGCCCTTTCAAGGCTTAAACACGGGTTCGAGTCCCGTTGGGGTCATGCAGCGCTTCACTGTTTGAAACAGTGGAGCGTTTTTCATTTCCCACGTCGTCGCTGGACAGGTCAGCACAAAGCGTCAAAGCGGTGTTTCCTCGCGCTCAGAGTCAGCAGCGCGCCGCCCGCCGCTGAGCGCAAGAGATCACCCGACCAGCGCGCGAAGCGCCTTGAGCAGCCCTTCATTGTAAAACGGCTGCTCAACCACGGTCAGCCAGGGGAAAGCCGCCGCCCGGTGATGATCTTCAGGCCAGGCTTCGTGGCTCGCGCAGCACAGGATCGGCACGCTGGACAGGCCGGGGGTCTCATGGACGGAGATCACAAACGGGAGCTGCTCCTCGAAGAAGCCGCTGAAATAGTTGCAGATAATCAGGCCGGGGCAGGCGTCCGCCACCTCTTTGAGAGTCGTGTCATTCTGAAGGAAGACGGACGTCTGGTAGCCATACTGATCGAGAAACATGCGGAAAAGCATCAGAAAGGTTTTGTTTTGCGCAACAATGGCGATCATAGGTCATCGTCGTAACGGGACGCGATACAGAGCGAGAGCTACAGTATACTCCGCTCAGGCCGAATTCGTCACGACAATCGACTTGTTGCGCCGGGAGCGCTGTAATCGCTAATGGCGAGACTGATTGATACGCAGCGTGGCAAGCAGATAGGCTTCGGCGTGCATCCCCATCAGGCCCATGAGCGTTTTCATCTGATCCGAGAATCTGGCCCGGTCAGCATCAATCTCGCGCATCAGCTCGGTGATACCTTCGGTGATGGCAAAAGCGTCGTTCATGTCGATGTCCGAGGGCAGCAGCTGCGCCTGAAGCTCGTCCTGCTCGTCGAGCGCATCCGCGAGTTGGGCCGCCGTCTCCGCAACGCGCGCGAGCAAAGCGCGAACGGCCTCAGCGCGTTCGTGAGCGTTCGCAGCGCCCCCGACAGGCTGCGTCACAGGCGGGTGTGGCTCGGACATCAATGATCCCCTTATCAACAATAAAAGTAGGCATCCTGCCGGTTACGGCCCCAGATTCATCACGTTCAGGGATTCCTGCGATGCTGAGAAATAGATCTCCGGGAAACCGCTCAAGTGACCAGCGAAGAAAGCGCCAGCCTGTTCAGCAGTTCAGCCGTAAAGCTATTCAGACCTCGATCCTGAATGGCGCAGATGCACATGATGGTACGGTCAGAAAGGTGAAACGCGCGAAGCAGCGCCGGATCGTGGTCGAGCAGCCGTCCACGAATATCGGTATCGAGCAATGCTGCAACGAGGAGATGCTCCAGACGCGCCCGCTCGTCGCAGCCCCAGAGATAGCCCCACCAGAGGTCCGCATCGGCGAAGCCCGGAGCATCGGGCCAGGGCGACACGTCCATGACGGCACTGGAAAACTGTGTCATGATAACGAATGCAAAAGGGCCGGAAACGCCAGCCGCAGTTCCGGCTCTAGCGCATCTAGCAGCCTGGACACTGGCACGAACCAGGGCCGCCACACGCCATCGAGGCCGCCTGCGGCGTGAAGGTCAGCGAGGCGACCATCACCAGCAGCACAATCAGCAGGCCAGTACGAAAGTAGCGAACCGGCAGCGTGGCAAGCGCGCGGGAGACAGGCAACTTAGACATGCTTTCCAACTCCTCGAACAACCCGGACAATGCCCGGATAACGGGTGATGGAAAGCACTATGCACCACTGTGCAGAACGAAACGCAGAACGCCGGGGTCTTTTCGCGCAGCTTACTGCCGAGGAATCGGCTTTATGAGACGCCTTCTGGCTGATTCAGCAGATTCTCGACCAGGGCATAGGTTTCGACCGCCGGACGAATGTCCAGCTCCTCGCGCAGCAGTTCACTCAGCCGCTCCATCTGTCGCAAAATCAGATCGCGCCGCCCGACCATCGCGTAGCACAGCATCAGCTCGCGGTGAATGTCTTCACGGTACGAATCAACAGTCGTCGCCCGCCGGAAACACTCAACCGCGTCCTGAATCGCCCCTCGTAAGCGCAGGCTTTGTCCGAGCGCCAGCAGCGCATTCAGGTATTTGATTTCAAGCGCCTGCCGGTAATCAATGACCCAATCCTGCGTGAACGCCTGTAAGAACGGCCCTTTGTACAGTTCGACCGCGCGCCGCCAGAGGACTTCGGTCTGCGCAAGCTGCGGCGACGACAACTGCGCGCGGCTGACTGCCGTTTCAAATTCAAACACATCGCACCACAGGTCGAGTTCGGGATTGATCGAGTACAGGTTGTCTTCGTAGCGGATGACGTTCGCGCCAGCAGCGCGCCGGATTCGTCCGAGCGTGGCGTGAAGCTTCTGGCGAATCGGCTCTGCTTCGTCGTCGGGCCAGAAATCGAGGCCGATCTGCTCGCGGGTCACTGCGCCCTTGAACAGCAGATAGAAAAACAGCGTGCGCGCGGCAAGCGCTTTCCAGGCCGACGAAGCCACAGGAACGCCATCACGCTCGACCTGTTCAGCGCCAAAACACTGCACGACCAGGCTGTAGGTCGCGGTCTGCGGCACACTTTGTAGCTGCGGCGGTCGCGCCGTGACTTTGTTATTCAGGGCATCCATCTGGCGCAGCGCGTCGGCCAGCGCCGCAAAGCGTGCCGGACAGGCTTCGATCATTCGCCTCAACCAGAGATTGTGACTGGCTTCAACAGCGATGGAGCGCAGCCCCGCGCGATGATTGGCCTCGCGCGCCGCCTGATCCAGATACTGCTGGGCCGCCGCTTCATCCGATTCAAGCGCCGCCCGATAGGCGCAGATGCCAAGCGCGGTCATGCGAATGATATGGAACGGATAGCGCTCGATCTCGGCAAGCAGCGCCGGTAAACGACGTCTGGAGAGCGTCGCCTGACCGTTATCGAGCAGCAGCGCGCAGAGCGCAAGCTCGGACTCAAGGCGCTCTTCGAGCAAATGCGCGCTATTTGCCAGTTCCAGCGCCTCGTCCAGACAGGCGCGCGCTTCAGTAAACTGCTGCGACCAGCGATGCAGCGTTGCCAGACCCACCAGCAGCGCGCAGCGCAGCGACGGCTCTTTGTCCTGCGTCAGTTCCAGCCCGCGCCGATAATGCCGGAGCGCTTCATCACTGTTGCCGAGGTCGCGCTCCAGATCGCCCAGGCTGGAGCGCAGGTAGCCTTCGGCGATAATCTCCGGCATCCGACGGACGGACAGCAATCCTTCTTCAAGCGTGCGTCGGGCCAGCAGATAATCTCCGCACAAATATTGAAAGTAACCGAGGTTGTTAAGCGCCATGGCGATGCCGACGCTGCTGCCAAAGGCCCGCCGGAGCGCGACAAACTCATCAATCAATCGGGCCGCTTCGTCGAAACGGCCCAGCCGCACATAGACCTGTTCCAGCGTCACCAGCAAATCGGCAATTGCAAACTGGTCACCGGTTCCACGATACAGAGGCAGCGCGGTTTCGAGTTCCTGGGCGGCGAGCGCCAGCTCGCCCAGATAGAAATGACCATGAGCGCAGATCGCCATAGCGAAGCCGCGCAGCCCCGGCGGCAGTGAGAGCTGCTCGATGCAGGGTGACGCCTGCTCGATGGCGGCCTGAAAATGGCCGAGATGATTCTCGACCGTCGCTCGCGCCAGCGCAACCTGCACCAAGCCCGTCTGGTTGTCGCCAGATCGATACCCGGCTTCGGCCTCGTCAAGCGCGGTCGTCACCTGCTCATACTCGGCGCGGCTGCGATAGATCATGGCGGCGTAAAATGATAGGCGCGCCACCGACACTCCGGCTTGAGTCAGGGCGGCTTGCCACTCCAGCACGGTTTCGGTCTGCCCCTGCGCAAAATACATCTGGACAGATCGCCCCGCCAGTTCTCCCGCTTCCTGAACCCGTTCAGCGGCCATCAGATGGTCAAAGGCGTCATCGAAGCGGCTATTCGTCTCGAACCAGCACGCCGCCTGATGATGCAGCGCGACGAACTGCGCCCGATCTCTCGCCTGAAGGCGGCGCTGCAAGAACGAGCGAAACAGGGGGTGATACGTCAGCCCGCCGGACACGCGCGTGACGAACAACTGCCGCTCAGTGACATCATTGAAGTAACGGAGACTGTCGGACAGGCCGAGCGCCGATTGACAGAGCGACGGCGACAGCTTCGTGAGAGTCGATGAGTGCAGAAGAAAATCCTGCATCCCCGGAACCTGACTGCGCAGGAGCAAATCAGCCATCGCGTCAAACAGACCTTCAGGGCCAGCCGGTTCGTCAAAGACCATCTGATTGACGTCGAGCGGCAGCGGCTGGAGCGCTAACAGCACGCCAGCAGGCCAGCCATCGAGCCGCGTCACCAGCGCCTGAACTTCGGCATTTGAGATCGACTTATCGCTTTCCTTCGCCAGCGCGACGGCTTCCTCGAAAGTAAAGCGGAGCTGTTCGTGGCCGATAGCCAGCACTTCACGCCGCGCGATCAATTCGGCAATCGGAAGCGTCGGCAGCGCGCGCCCCACCAGCATCAGGTGGCAGGCCGAAGGCAGATTGTCGATGAACGCGCGCAGCCAGATTTCGGCCTCAGGCGCGTTAATCAGGAAGTGGACATCATCGAGAATATAGAGGACATCGTGCCGAAGCTCGCGCCGCAGGCTGTCGGTCATCAGTTCAGCCAGTTCTTCCGGCGGCGCGGCGGGCGGGAACGCCACATCCTGAATTCGGGGCGCAGCCGCCGAGAGAACAGACAGGCTGTGCTCGACCAGACTCGGCAGGTTGTGCTCGCGCTTTTCGACCGTGTGCCAGAGCGCCGCCGCGCCCAGCTCGCGCGCCAGCGCGGCGATCAGCGTCGTCTTCCCGTAGCCGGGCGGAGCGGCCAGCAGGGTCAGCCGGTGCTGCGTGGCTGACCTCAATATCTCCAGCAAATGGGGGCGCTCGATAGTCAGGGGCCGAAGGAGCGGTATTTCGGAAAGCAGCGAAGGCTCGTTCATACTATACCTGGGTGCTAGGCGAGCCGGAGGTCAATGAAGTCGGGCTGAGGCGGAAACCGGCTGAGGTTGCCACGATGTTAAGGGAAGGATTGAAGTTGACTACTCGATCTATTTATCATAAACGCATCTCAGCTAGATTGCTATCTGATCGGTCTTTTTCGGGGTTGATGGTCGTTCTCCATCAACCGGGTTACGGCACGGCGAAACAACAATCGAAATAGCGCCAGCCTATCCCCTACCCGCCGGGCAGATTCGACGATAGCGCTGTGATCCAGACCTGTGATACCCTTTATTCTTTAGCTCACCCACCCCGATTTGAGGACAAAAGTGACAATTCCCTACGATACGCTCGCCGGAGTTGTTGAAGCAGCGCGGCAGCAGTGGCACGTCCCCGGTCTGGCGCTCGGCATCCTGCATAACGGCGAAACCTACACCGCAGGTTTCGGCGTGACCAGCGTCGAAAATCCGCTGCTGGTCGACGCCGATACGCTGTTTCAGATCGGCTCGATCACCAAGACCTTCACCGGCACGGCGGCGATGCGGCTGGTCGAACGAGGGATGCTCGACCTCGATACGCCGATCCGCGCCTATCTCCCCGATCTACGCCTGTCGAGCGAGGAACTAACGGCGCAGATCACACTGCGCCATCTATTCACCCATACCAGCGGCTGGGAAGGCGATTACTTCGATGATTATGGCAGCGGCGATGACGCGCTCGCCCGTTACGTGGCCGACATGGGAGCGCTGCCGCAGTGGGTTCCGATGGGAACACTCTGGTCGTACAATAACGCCGGTTTCAATCTCGCCGGTCGGGTGATCGAAGTCGTCGCCGGTAAACCCTACGAAACCGTCGTCAGGGAATTGATCTTCGAGCCGCTCGGCATGACGCGGACAACCTTCTTTCCCGCTGAAGCCATGACCTACCGCTTCAGCGTCGGCCATGTCGCGGACGATCCGCCGAAGGTCGCGCGCCCGTGGCCGCTGGCGCGCGTCTCGAACGCTGCTGGCGCGATTGCCTCAACCATCAACGACCTGCTCCGCTACGCTCGGCTGTACCTGAACGGCGGCGTCACCGACAGCGGCGAACGCCTGCTCAACCCGGAAACGATTGCGCTGATGCACTCCGAATTGTTCTCGACAGGCAGTTGGGGCAATGCGGTCGGCGTGACCTGGTATTTACGCGATATTCAGCACGTCCGCCTGATCGGACACGGCGGCTCGACTAACGGCTTTCAGGCCACCTTGCAGCTTGCTCCAGCGCAGAATTTCGTCTTCATCGCCCTCACCAACGCCAGCAACGGCAGCGCGCTCTACGGCCAGATTCTCAACTGGACGCTCGAACAGTTCCTCGGCGTCAAAGAGCCGAAGCGCAATCTGCTGCCGCTGTCCGACGAAGAGTTAAGCGGCTATGTCGGCAGGTACAGCGCAGCGCTCGACGAGATCGAAATCACGCTCAAGGAGCATCAACTCTGGGCGCAAGTCCACGATCTTGGCGGCTTCCCCGTCCGCAGTTCGCCGCCTGATTCACCGCCTGCGCCGCCTGTCCGCTTGAGCTTCTACGAGCCGGACAAGGGCCTGTTTATCAACCCGCCCAGAGATGATGCCCGTGTGGAATTTCTGCGTGACGCCAGCGGCAGGATCGAATGGCTGCGCGCCGGTGGGCGTATTCACCGCCCGACCTGAACCGGAGCAGCCCGCGCTGGAATCAAAAGCGTTCGGTCAAAGGTTGACCGAACGCTTTTTCTACGCTTCAACCTAAAAATTGACGATGCCGAAGGGAAACAGCTTACTGACGTTTTCTTTCGTAAGCTGTCCGCCATACTCGCAGCGCTCGAACGCCTCGACGTACTGCATCTGGCTCCGCTGCTCCTGTGACAGTTTATCCGCAACTCGCGCGATGATCGCCGCTGCGTCGTTCCACGAGGCCCATTTAGCCTTCAGCCACGCCAGCCGTTCCGTTTCGCCCTGCGGCACTTCGTCCGAATAGCCCTCAATCCACGGCAGCCATTCGTAAATCTGCGATTCGTGGAAAGCCAGCGCCTCAATCTTCTGGTCGATCACGCTGGTTACATCGACCACGACTTCGGGAATGAATGGATAGGGCTTCTTAAACCGATCCTGATGATAGACGATGACCGGGTTTGAAACTGAACGCGGCGTGAACGGGACGACATTCGGCACGCAAAACAGGTAGGCCGAATCCTGTACCAGCAGCGAGGTATTGCGGTGGTCAGGATGATAATCGTTCGGACGGTGGGTGATAATCAGGTCGGCTTTGGCTTCGCGCACCAGTTGAATGACCTTGTGCCGATTTTCAATCGACGGCTCAAGTTCGCCGTCGTGGTTGTCAAAGACGAAGTAGTTAATGCCGAGATAGTCGGCGACGGCCTGACTTTCCCTGCGCCGCCGCTGCGCCAGCGCGCCACCGCCCTGCGTCTGGTGGCCGGCATCGCCGTTGGTAGCCGAGAGGTAATTGACGGTATGCCCCGCTTGCAGATAGCGGATCGCCGTGCCGCCGAACTGAATGTCGGCATCGTCGGGATGCGCGCCAATGAACAGCACGCTCAGTTTCTCGGCGGGTTCCTGATTCGGGATAATTCCCATGATGGCTCCACAGGCTCAGGCACAGGTCGATTCCCCGCTTGAGTCGGTGTGCCTCGCCCGACCAAGACAGTCTGAGGTCGGGACTGTATCGAATCCGTTCAGCCGACGCAACAAGCCAGTTTCAAGTGGTACGCTGAAGCCCGTACCATGCCTGACAGGCCGCGCCAACCGCAGGCGACATCACCTGTGACTGAACGATTTCGAGATGGCGATACATCGCCAGCGTCGTCCGCTGATCGAGCGAACGCCGGGCCGCCGGAAAGATGAACCCTGCCGCCGCGTGTCCGAGGCCGCCGCCGATGACGTAGAGCGCCGGACTGAGAATCCCCGTCAGGCAGATCATCAGCGAAGCGAGCCAGTCTCCCATCTCGTCCATGACGGCCAGCGCCAGCGCGTCGCCGGAATGCGCCGCCTCGATGACGGCAGCCGTCGTCAGCCGCTCGCCGAGGTCGGCCAGCACGCTCTGCGGATAGTCGGGCAGATGCTCACGCGCGCCTGCCAGCATCCCCTGCCCTGACAGGTACATCTCCGGGCAGCCGTACATCCCGCAGACACACCGGCGGTTCGTCGGCATGAACGGCATGTGGCCGATTTCCATCGCCGTGAAGCCGGAGCCGAGCAAAAGCTGGCCGCCGACCACCGCGCCGCCGCCCACGCCTGTCCCCAGCGTCAGATAGACGAAATCACGCTGCCCGCGCGCCGCACCAAAGTACAGTTCGCCGAGCGCGCTGGCATTAGCATCTTTGGCGACCCACACCGGCAGGTTTTCGGGCAACCGCGCCTGAATCCCCGCGCCGAGCGGAACGCCATACCAGTTCAGATTAGTCGAGACATCAATCACGCCAGTGATCGGATTGACGATCCCCGCGCAGCCCACACCGACGCCGGTGATCGGTCGATCCGTCTCTGCCAGCAGATGATGAACGCCCTCGGCGACCCGATCCATGACGGCATCTGCGCCTTGCGCCGGGAGCGTCGGCAGAACGTCGGTCGCCAGCACGTTTCCGGCGCGGTCGATCAGCGCAAAAGCGATCTTCGTCCCACCAATATCAACGCCAATGGCAAGCTGGTCGGTCATCGCAGGCTTATTTATGTCCCAGACCGAGGAAAGCGGGCAGAGTCGCCATCTGGTAGCGCGCCAGAAAGGGGCGATAGCGCTGCAAAAGCGCGTTATTATGCGCGTCACCTTCGGTCAGGTTGGCGCTGACCCACAGCGGCGGCTCGATGCCGCGCTCGGCCAGCAGCCCCGCTGCCTGAACGGTAATCGCCTGCACGATAGCCGATCCGGCGATAGTCGAAGTCGCGCCCGTTCTGTAGGGCGTGTCAGGCAGCCCAATCGCCGCGTCTCCCGCCGGAGTGTGCGTATCGATGGCAATATCGGCGACTTCGTACAGCTTCTTGCCGCTCGAATGGCGCGACGCCACCGAGCGACTGTGCGTCAGCGAAGTAATGGCAATCACCTTCAGCCCGCCCGTCCGCGCCAGCGACGCCATTTCAATCGGCACCGGGTTGACGCCGGAATTAGAAATGACCGCGAGGACGCTGCCCGCGCGGAACTCATAGCGCGCCATCAGATACTTCGCTACGCCCTCGACGCGCTCGGCGTCACCGTCGGCCACGTCGTCAATCGCCAGCACCGGGGCAAGGCCGCCGGCGCGGTACGCCGCATCTTTAGCGATCAGCGCCGAGTGGCCGCTGCCGAAGAGCATGAACAGGCCACCCTTTTCGATGGCCTCAGCGACGGCCTGCGCAGCCTGTTCAATCGCCGGTTTCGACTCGGTTTCGAGCAAATGGAGCAGATTGATTACAGTGGAGAGGTACTGTCCGGCGAAATCGGTCATGATGGCCCTCAGGTCACGGTCTGGAACAATAAGCTGCAAGATTAGACATTCAATCAGCTAAAAACTTGTCAAACCGTCGTTTAAAGTGTACAAACAACGCAGGTTTGCGACGAGGTTGAGACTTTCTTGAAACGAGTCTCTAGCCCCATGCCGGTTTTCAGGTCCAACACAGCGGCATTATAACCATAAGCGGCATACAAATAATATATAAGGAAGGTGGAATTAGCGAAGACCCGATCTGGCGCAGTGACATTCTTGCAAGAGGTTAATTTAACTGGGGGGCATCTGATGAAGAAATTGTTCGTTGTTTCGCTTTTAGTCGTGCTGGCGACCTCGTTCGTCGCTCACGCGCAGGATAAAGTGACGCTGGTGTATGGAAGCTGGCGCACGGAAGACGTCAACGCCTGGGAAAAGATTCTGGCCGTGTTTGAGGCCGAGAATCCGAACATCGACGTCCGGTTCGAGCCAACCCTCAACACTGAATACGACGCGCAGATGAGCAGCGCGGTAGCCGCTGGCACTGGCCCCGACGTCTTCGCCTGCCGTCCGTTCGACCGCGCCCTGCTGCTTTATCAGGCGGGCGGGCTGCTCGACATCAAGGATGAAATCCCCGGCCTGAGCCACTACAGTGACGTCGCCAAAGGCGCGTGGTCGACCGACGACAAGAGCGCGACCTACTGTGTGCCGATGGCCTCGGTGCTGCATGGCTTCATCTACAATAAGGACATTTTCGACCAGCTCGGCCTGACCGTGCCGACGACCGAGACGGAGTTCTTTGCCGTCCTCGATAAGATCAAGGCTGCGGGCATCACGCCGCTCGACATCACCACCAAAGACGCCTGGACGACCCAGACGATGGGCTTCGAGAACATGTGGCCGAACTTCGCGGGCGGCGAGCCTGCCCGTCTCGGCCTGATTGATGGCACGGTTAAGTACACCGATCCGGGCTTCGTCGCTGCGCTGACCACCGTCGGCAAATGGGGCGCATACCTGC
>CAZZAO010000005.1:60363-87016 GCA_964652205.1 uncultured Anaerolineaceae bacterium
GTCGATTGGCTACGCCGACGCGCAGCAGCTTTTCCCGCTCGGTCAGGCCGCCATTTACCCGTCTGGCTCATGGGAAATCCCCGGCTTTGAAGAACTGGCTGACTTCCAGATGGGCGCGTTCAAGCCCTACATGCCCGATGACGCCAAGGAATGCTGGATCAGCGATGAAGTCGATATCGCCGTCGGCATGAACGCCAAAGGCGCGCATCAGGCTGAAGCCAAGACCTTCCTCAACTGGCTGACAACGCCAGAGTTCGCCCAGCTTTACTCGGACAATCAGCCGGGCTTCTTCCCGCTGGCCGACTACCCGATTGAAGTCAAGGACCCGCTGGCCGCCGAGTTCCTGTCGTGGCGCAGCGAGTGCGGCTCGACCATCCGCAGCTCCGACCAGTACCTGTCGCGCGGTGAGCCTGCCGTTGCGACAACCCTGGCCGACAATGTTTACCTGGTTGTTCAGGGCAAGGAAACGGCTGAGGAAGCGCTCCAGAAGGTTCAGTCCGGCCTCGACGAGTGGTACAAGCCGATGGCCGCGCCCGCTGAAGCGACCGCCAGCAGCTAACTCGATCCACATCATGCAGCGCGGCTGGCTCGCACTCACGAGTCAGCCGCGTGACTGGATGCTCCGCGCCGCGCCATTAGTGAAAGGGTTCATGGCAGAACATGGGTTTGACCCGACACACGAGTCTGCGCAATTTAATCTTTCTTCTAGCCCCTGCCATTATTATCTATAGTTTGTTTCTGACTCTGCCGCTGCTCGATTCGCTGCGCGCCAGTTTCTACACCCAGAATTCCGATGGCTCACAGGTGTTCGTCGGGCTGGAAAACTTTAGCCGCCTCATCAGCGATCCGATGGCGACGGATTACAGCGGACACTTTCTAAACGCGATCCTCAACAATATCCGCTTCTTTGTCATCTTCATGGCGGTTCAAAACCCGGTCGCGCTGCTGCTGGCAGCGCTGCTGACGACGCACAGCCTCAAGGGGCGCGCCATCTACCGAACCATCCTCTTCACGCCGACAACGCTTTCGGTCGTCATCATTGGCTGGATCTGGACGCTGATGCTCAACCCACTGTGGGGCATCATCAACAACATCTTCAAAGGCGTGGGCCTGGGCAGCCTTATTCCGAAGGAAGGCTGGCTCGGCTCCCCCGCCCTCGCCCTCACCGTCGTTGCGCTGGTCGGCGTCTGGCAGTACATCGGCCTGCCGATGATCCTGTTTCTGGCGGCGCTGCTCGGCATCGACGAAGAACTGGGCGACGCCGCGCGCGTGGACGGCGCAAATGCGTGGCAGGTCTTCTGGCGCATCAAGTTCCCGCTGATTCTGCCGACGGTCGGCATTGTCGCCATCCTGACCTTCGTCGGCAACTTCAGCGCCTTCGACAATGTCTACGTCATGCAGGGCAGTCAGGCGGGGCCGAATTTCCGTACCGACCTGCTCGGGACATTCTTCTATCGCACGCTGTTCGGCGCAGCCGGGCAGCTCCCTAATCAGGCGATGGGCGCGACGATTGCGACGATGATGTTCCTGATTATCCTGGTCGGCGTGCTGATTTACTTCTTCATCGCTCAACGACGCCTGATACGCGATTAGGACTCCAGACGATATGGCACACATCGAAACGACTACCCCCCATCCCGGCGTCGCAACCGCCCACCATGAGGCGCACCGGCGCTGGAGTACCCCGCTGGAACGCGCAATTCCTTATATCATTCTGACAGCCTATTCGGTCGTCGCTCTCTTTCCAATCGTCACGATCCTGATCAATTCATTCAAAGATCGTAAGGAGCTGTTCCGCGCGCCCTACGCGCTGCCGATAGGCATTTCACTCGATGGCGGCTTCCATCTGATTAACAACCTCTCGACCAGCGGTTACGCGCAGGTTCTGGCGCGCGCCTCGGTGTTAAGCTATTTCGGTAACAGCCTGTTCGTGACGATTAGCTCGCTATTCTTGATCGGGCTGATCGGCTCGATGGCATCCTATGCGCTGTCGGAGTACGACTTCAAAGGCAACCGATTTCTCGGCCTGTATATGGCAATCGGCATCATGATCCCGATTCGTCTCGGCACGGTGGGTCTGATTAAGCTGACCAATTCGCTCGGCATTTACAACACACAGTGGGCGCTGATTCTGATCTACACGGCTGCCGGACTGCCGATTGCCGTTTTCATCCTGACCGAGTTCATGCGTCAGATTCCCTACGAGCTGAAAGATGCCGCCCGAATCGACGGCGCGGGCGAAATTCAGATTCTCTTTCATTTCATCATGCCGCTGATCCGACCGGCGCTGGCAACCGTGCTGGTCTTCAACATGCTGCCGATCTGGAATGACCTGTGGTTTCCGCTGACCATCGCGCCCGGCGTGAACGTCCGCACGGTGACGCTCGGCCTGTCCGAGTTCGCCGGTCAGTACAAGACGGACTGGACATCGCTGCTGGCCGCGCTGACGCTGGCGATGATCCCGCCGCTGCTGCTGTTCATCATCTTCTCGCGCCAGTTCATTCAGGGTTTGACGCGCGGCGCGCTGAAATAGAAGGACTGAGCGAGAACCGAGAACAGGCTCTCAGGCATTTGGCTCGAAGTCAGCCGCCTTGCGCCGGGTCGCTGGTTGATGCAAGTGAATGACCTGATCGGGTAAACTGGATGGTCTTCCGTAGGGGCGCGAGCGTCCGCGTCTGCCGTGACCTCACCCCGGTTAAGCCCGGTTTTGCCTTTTATCCTGTTACGCTGCATCAACCAATTTCTGGTAGTTCTTTCAGCGCAGATGCAGGCTTTGAGCCTGCGATGGCACAAATAAAAACGCCGCCAGACCAATGTCGCTGGTGGCGTTTTATCTTTCTCCCCTCGCCCTGAGCGAGAGGAGCCGGGGCGCGAGACTACAGCCTGACTGGCTGGCCTTTTGCCGCCGACTCGTAGCAGGCCAGCGCGACGCGCAGCGCCTGATAGCCATCATTCCACGTCACCGACGGTTCGCGCATCTCGCGGATGCTGGCGACAAACTCATTGACCATTCCCTGATCGCTGTCCGACCCCCAGCCGACCCACATCGGGTTGCGCGGAGCCGATTGGCTGTAAACGGTATGGTACTGCTTCAGAGCATCGACGATTGTGAAGCCGTTTTCGCCGACCATCTCGAAGCGAAAGTTGCCCCAGCGCGGATAGTAGGTCGGACGGCTCCAGCTACAATCGACGCTGGCGATGACGCCGTTCGCCATCGTCAGAATGACAATCCCGGCAGTATCGACATCGACCTCGCCCGGATAAAACAGGTTATCGACTTCAGCGTAGACTTCGGCTACCTCGCACTCGAAGAACCAGCGCATCAGATCGACCAGATGGACGGTGTGATCCATCACCGCGCCGCCGCCCGCCAGCGCTTTCTGCGCGAACCACGCCCGATGCTCACGCGGAATCTCGCTATGGTTGATGCCAGTCAGTTCGAGAATGCGTCCGAGATCGCCGCGCGCCAGCAGCGCTTTCGTGGCCCCGGCAGCCGGGCCGAAGCGCGACGGAAACGCCGTCATGAAATTAACCTGATTGGCCGCGCAGATATCGCGCATGGCTTCGGCGTCAGCCAGTGTGACCTCAATCGGCTTTTCGCAGAGAATGTGAACCCCGGCTTTCGCCGCCATCTCGACCAGCTCACGATGATGAGCGTTTTCCGAACAGACGATCACGCCGTCCGGTTTTTCCGTCAGCAGCGCCTCGTGCGTCGGGAACCAGCGGGCGTCGAAGACCTGAGCGAAATGCTGACCGCGCTCGGCATCGGTGTCCGAGAAACCGATCATCTCGACACCCGGCGACTGGCGCAGGTTCTGGATGTAACCTTCCGCGTGAAGGTGAGCGAAGCTCATGATGCCGATACGCATTAGAGACTCTCCTGATCGAGGGTGATGGCCTGCCCGGTCTTGATCGATTCGCGCGCCGCCAGCCCGATCTGGAGCGCCTTCAGCGCGTCACGCGGCTCAACCATGAAAGGCAGGTTGTTGACGAGCGCGTCATAAAAGTGACGAATCTCAAAATCGAACGGCGTGTCTGCTTCGAGCGTGAACGGCAGCGCGACTTCGCCGACTTCCTGCTGCGGCGGGGACATCAGGTGCGTCCGCATCGTCTCACTGTCGTCGGACGACCATTCGAGCAGCCCGCCCGTCCCGGCAATGTCGATGGATGTGCGGAAGAAACCGGGTGGATAGACCCACCCGCCCTCAATCCGGCCAATCGCCCCGCTCTCGAAGCGCAGTGTGACCAGAACGTAATCGCCCGGCGCGTCAGGATGCACCGAGCGCACCGATTTCGAGTAGACACGCCGGACGTCACCGCCGATCCAGCGGGCGTAGTCATAGTCATGGATCATCAGGTCGATGATGAGGCCGCCGGAGCGATTCTCGTCGGTGAACCAGTTGTCATTCGACTTGCGCGGCTGGTACGAGACGCGCGTGAGCGCGATCACGCCCGGCTTGCCGATCTGCCCCGACGCAACGACCGACTGCGCGCTGGCATAGGACGGGACGAAGCGCAGCACCTGCGCGATGAACAGGCGGACGCCAGCGGACTCGCAGGCATGGATCATCGCCTTGCCGTCTTCGAGCGTCAGCGCTATCGGCTTTTCGCAGATGACGTGCTTCCCGGCCTGCGCCGCTCTGATCGTCATTTCGCGGTGCAGGTCGGTCGGGACGCACAGATCGACCACATCGACATCGGCCAGCAGCGCCTCATAGCTCGGATAAACCTTGACGTCGTACTGCCCGGCCAGTTTTGCCGTGGCGTCGATCCGGGCGCTGTGGATGCCGACCAGCTCCGCGCCCTGCGCCGCGAGCTTTTTCCACGCAGGCGCGTGAACGGTTCCCATCGAGCCTGCGCCAACCATTCCTATTCGCATTGTCCCCCCTTGAGCCGGTAAATCGATTTATTCTGGCTGGAAATTACTGGCATGAAGTCTGCGCTTGCGCTCTTAAATTTTCACATCGTCAGGCACTGATGGCGCGCCTGATCGAGTCAATTGTGACCTAAACAGACGTTTGAGCAAAGGAAACCGAGCAAATTGCCCGTGGCAGGCCGCGCGCAGCAGCGATCAGCGTGTGAAGGGCAGAGGCGTATGACCGGCTCCTCGCCCACGAATCAACCGGAACCTCGGCTGAAAACTGGAATTTACCTGAAATCGCCCCTCAACCCCCTGTCCGAAGCTGAAGAATAGTTCCATAATGACCCTTTATTGCGTCATACTACGACAGATTTATCGGCTAAAAAGAGGGGATTATGGCTTATGGGCGACTCGCTGGTGCGCGTAGGGATAATCGGCACAAGCTGGTGGTCGGACGCGATGTATCTCCCGGCGCTGACCAACCATCCGCAGGCGCAGGTCGTCGCCGTCGCCGGACGCGATGCCGGGCGCACAGCGGCCTTTGCCGACCGCTGGCACATTCCCGGTCGCTACACCGACTACGAAGCCCTGTTCAAGGCCGAGAAACTGGACGCGGTCGTGATCTCCAGCCCGAACAGCCAGCACGCGCCGATGGCGCTCAAGGCCATCGAACACAGGCTTCATGTCCTGTGCGAGAAGCCGCTCGGCCTGAACTACAGCGAAGCCCGGGCCATGACCGAGGCTGCTGACAAAGCCGGTGTCATGACGATGGTTCCGTTCACCTACAGCTTCATGCCAACCTCGCGCTTCATCAAGTCGCTGGTCGATGACGGCTACATCGGCCAGCTCTATCACCTGAACATGCGCTACTATGCCGGGTATGCCCGCAGCGGTCAGTATCTCTGGCGTTTCGACGCCTCGCAATCGGGCGGCGGCGTCAGCGGCGATCTCGGCAGTCACTGGCTCTATATCGCCCGCTGGCTGTTCGGGGAGATCAGGGCGGTGACGGCGATTCTCGGTTACAACGTCCCACGTGATCCCCAGCCGAGCGGTCAACCCTACCCGGTCGGCGACGATTCGGCCATCATCGTCGTCGAGTTTGAGGCGGGTGGACAGGGCGTGTTGCAGGTATCCGCCGTCGCTTATGAGGAGACGCCTTACGGCCAGATTCACGAGATGGATTTCCACGGCAGCAGCGGCACGATCCACGCCGTCACCGACTGGATCACGACTCAGCGCGTGTCCGGCGCGCGCGTCGGCGAAGGGCCGAGCAAGGAACTCGTGATCCCGGAAGCGATCTGGGGGAATACGCGCCGCGAAACGGTAGTCGATACTTATAAGGCGACCTTCCGCGAAGAGGATTTTATGACGCGCGGCTTCATCTCGGCGATTGCCAGCGGCACAGCGACCGGGCCAACCTTCTACGACGGCATGAAAGTGCAGCAGGCGCTCGACGCCACGCTCTTGAGCGCGAAGGAAGGTCGCCGCGTGCTGCTGTCGGAGATCAAATAACCGACCCTTACAGAAGCTCAAAACAGAAACTGGCACTGAACCGGCTTTTACGAAAAGGGAAAACTCATGGCAGAAACTATCGGCGTCGGCGTCATCGGCATGGGCTGGATGGGACAGGTTCACAGCCGCTCGTACAACCAGATCAGGGATCGTTTCTACGATGAAGGGCTGCGCCCCAGACTGGTCATCTGCTCCGATAACGTCGAGGCGCGGGCGCAGGAATCGGCGGATCGTTTCGGCTTCACCGACTACACCACCGACTGGCGCGCCGTCGTCAATCACCCGGACGTGCAGATTGTCAACGTCTGCACGCCCAACGGTCTGCACCTCGAAATTAACCGCGCCGTCGCCACCGCCGGAAAGCCGGTCAACTGCGAGAAGCCGGTCGGCAAAAATCCTGACGAGACGATTGCCAGCTATCAAGCGGCGAAAGAGGCAGGCATCATCTCGTTCGTCGGCTTTAACTATCGCTGGGCGCCGATGGTGCAGTACGCCCGACAGATCATCGAGTCGGGCGAGCTGGGCGAGATCACCCACTATCACGGGCGCTTCCTCAACGGCTACGCAGGCAACCCCAACGGTTTCCTCTCATGGCGCTTCCTGAGCGAACAGGGACTTGGCACGCTCGGCGACCTGATGTCGCACGCCATCGACATGGCCTACCTGATAAATGGGCCGATCACAATGCTCGTCAGCAGCCGGGAAACCTTCATCAGGCAGCGCCCGATTCCGACACCGGGTGTCGGCACGCACTACGATGTCGCCACCGGCAAAGAACCCAAAGGCGACGTCACCAACGAAGATTACGTCAGCGCGCTCGTCCGTTTCCAGAATGGCGCGCGCGGCACACTCGAAGCCTGCCGCGTCATCAACGGCGCGAAGTGCGATATGTCGTTCGAGATTCACGGGACAAAGGGGGCGATCAAGTGGAACTTCGAGCAGATGAACGAGCTTCAGTTCCAGCAAAAGATGAGTGATAATCCAGCGCAGGACGGCTACAAGACGCTTCTGAGCGGGCCAGCGCACCCGTATCACGGTCGGTTCAACCCCGGATGGGGCGTCAATATCGGCTTCGACGACCTCAAGGTGATCGAAGCCTACAATTTCCTCAAGTCGGTCGTCACCGGGGAACAGCGCGAGCCGAGCTTCAAGGCGGCTTACGACGTAGCTCAGGTGCAGAAATCCATGATCCGCTCATGGGAGTCGGAACACTGGGAGAATGTGGCGGAATAACCGCCGGAAAGCAGCAGCGATGATCCAGATTGCCAATGCGCCCTGTTCGTGGGGCGTCATCGAAAATATCGAAGGGGAGCGAGTCGAGTACGAGCAGGTCATCAACGAAATCCGCGACACCGGTTACGCCGGGACGGAGCTAGGCGACTGGGGCTTCATGCCGACCGATCCCGACACGCTCCGCTCTGAGCTTGGCGCGCGCCATCTGGCGCTGCTCGGCTCGTGGATCGATGTCTACCTGCACGACGCCAGCAAGCATCAGCAGAGCATTGACGACGCCGTTCGCGCCGCCAGACTGCTGGCGAACGTTGGCGGACCGCAGGACTTCATCATCCTCGGCAACGCCTGTTACCTCGACCCGATGCGGACGAAGAACGCCGGGCGCGTTACGCCAGAAATGGGGATGGACGACGCGACATGGAAAGTGTTCGTCAAGGGCGCGCACGCCGTCGCGCAGCGAGTCAGGGACGAAACCGGCCTGCGGACGATTTTCCACCATCACATCGGCACCTGGGTCGAAACACCCGCCGAGACGGCTCGCCTGCTCGACATGACCGACCCTGACCTGCTCGGCCTATGCTTCGATACCGGCCACTGGAAATTCGGCGGCGGCGACCCGGTCGAGGGCCTGAAGCGGCACGCCGACCGCATCTGGCACGTTCACTTCAAGGATCACGAGCCGAACGTGGCGCGAATGTCGCGCGAGCAGCAGTGGGACGGCCCAACCTCGATTGAACACGGCGTCTACTGCGAGCTAGGCAAAGGCGACGTCGATTTCCCCGGCGTGCTGGCGACGCTCAACGACCTCGGCTATCAAGGCTGGATTGTGGTCGAGCAGGACGTGCTGCCCGGCATGGGGACGCCGAAGGACAGCGCGCAGCGCAACCGCGACTATATCCGCTCGATTGGGCTGTAACCCGCCTTTTATTTTGCAGGTAATCTACGCGGGTAGATTACCTGCAATCTAACGTTTCGGCGCGGCAATTTCGACCCGGCATGAGCCATTCTGCGCGCTGGCGACAGCGGCATCAATCAACTGCTGCACGCGAGCGCCTTCGACAAAGTCGGGATAGATCGGCCTATCGTCGGCAATCGCCGTAATGAATTCCCGCGCCATGTGCTGCTGCCGCCTGAAGACATCCCGATAGGTATTGTGGACAGTGTCGCGCCGCGCGTTCCCCCACAGCGCATCGGGGATTTGCAAAGGCTTTGCGCCGGTTCGCGCTCCAGCCTTCACGCCGCGCACTTCCTGAACGGCGTCCCAATCGACCGTGCTGTACAGCGTGCCGTCCGAGCCGTGAAACTCCATCTGCTGCGTCTGGCCGAACTTCGTCCCTTCCCAGGCGACGGTACTGAGCATCAACGTCCCGACCGCGCCGCTGGCAAACCACAGCGTCACGATAGCGGTATCATCGGCGCGTTCGTAAGGATGTCCATCGGGCGCGTCAGGTCGCTTCACCTGGTCAGAGAGCGCGCAGCTCAGCCCGTCGATTTCGCCGAAGAACCAGCGCGCCAGATGGAACCAGTGCGCTCCCAGATCAGCGATCACACCGGCCCCGGCAATTCCCCTGTCGAACACCCACTGGTAGCGCGCATCACGGCCATAATCGGCGTAATAGCGCATATTCAGGTGATACGGACGGCCAATATAGCCGTCGTCGATCAACTGTTTGAGGTAGACGCTGGTCGGCAGATAACGGTAGGTGAACGGAACCATATTTTTCAGGCCGGTCACCCGCGCCCGGTCAACCATCTGCTGCGCCTGGGCAGCGTTCAGCGCCAGCGGCTTCTCGCAGAGGACGTGCAGTCCGGCATCGAGCGCCGCCAGCGCTATCGGATGATGGCTGTCGTTGCTGGTGGCAATAATCAGCGCGTCGAGGTTTCCGGCGGCGATCAGCTCACGAGCGTCGGTGTAGAAGCGCGGGATATGCCAGCGCTCGGCGAAGGCGCGCGTGCGCTCCGGGTCGCGCCCGCATACCGCCACGACCTCTGCCGCCGGAAAATTCGCCAGCGCGGGCAGGTACATCGAATCCGCCCACAGGCTCGTCCCGGCGATGCCCACTCGAACGGTCATCATCCCTGTCCTTTCGGAAAGCCGCTGTTACAGGCAGAAGACAAAACGGGCATGATGCATCATGCCATCATGCCCCTACGAAATACGCCTGATATTTGTGCCTCCCGACCCTTCTCCGAGCACAAAGACGGAGCGCGCCGAGCATTCTTTGCCCGGCAGCAGCCAGAAGCTGCGCAGGTTAAAGAGTGAGGCGAAATCACAGATGCCGTATCTGTTTCACCCCTCTCCCGGAGGGAGAGGGGCCAGGGGTGAGAGAAAGCTACGACAGCCCGATCTTCCGCGCGCAGTCGTGGTAAATCTCGATGATTCGGTCGGTCGTCTCCACCGTCAGCGCGGGCGGAACCGGAATCAGGCAGCTCCGCGCGATCAGGTCATCCATCTGCGGCAGCGTCCCCCGCGCATAGCTGATGTCCTTCGCCCATTCATTGAGCGGGTCGCTCCACGGGCGGCCCGCCGAGTTGACGCCATGCTTCTCGACCAGGCTGACGTTATGATAGTAGATATGCATTCCCCAATCTTCCATGCGGATGTTGCCGACGCCCCACGGCCCCGGCTTGACGCCCGCCGCGCGGGTCGCCGCGACCAGTTCGGTGCAGATTTCGGCGTTCGGCCAGGTGATGATGACGAACGGGCCGCTGTCACCCTTCGGGTCGAGGATGCGCCGCGGCGTCGCGCCGGGAATCTGCGACAGGCCAGCGTACAACTGCTGGTTGCGAGCGCGCATCGTCCCGGTAATCAGGTCGAGCTTTTTCAACTGCTGAAGCAGCAGCGCCGCCGAAACTTCGCTCATGTGAGTGCATTGGCCCCAGCTTTGAATCGGGCCGTTCGGATCAACGCGACCGGCGGCGTTGCGGCTGTAACCCACGTCATGATAGGCCCAGGCGCGCTGGCCGAGTTCTTCACTGTCCGAGACGACCAGACCGCCCTCGCCCGCTGTTGCGTTCTTGTTGTACTGAAAACTGTAGATCGCCATATCGCCGAAGCTGCCGAGCGGCTTGCCGTGGAAGCTCGCGCCGTTGGCCTGCGCCGTATCCTCGATCAGCAGCACGTGATGGCGCTTGCAGATTTCGACGATCCGCTCGACATTGCCGCACGCGCCGCTCATGTGGATCAGCAGCACCGCTTTGGTGCGCGGGCTGATCTTCCGTTCCAGATCGTCCGGGTCCATCGTAAAGGTATCGTCAATCTCGACTAACCGGGGGATACCGCCCGCGCGCACGACCGCCGACAGGCAGGCCACCCATAGATAGCCGGGCATCAGCACTTCATCGCCAGGGCCGACATCTGCCGCAAGGATCGCTGTTGCCAGCGCGCCCGTGCCGCTGTTGACCAGCACAGCATTTTTGCGACCGAGCCGCTCGCGGTAGAAATCCTCGACCTGATCGGCGTAGTGCTGGAGATCATGGCCGTAGAAGCGATAGGGGCTTCTGGCGAGCAGGACTTTCGTCACCGCGTCGATCTCTTCTTCGCCGATGAAATAGCTGCCGGGCCACTCGTAAGGGAGCAGCGTTTCTTCTGTCACCGCAGGAACCGCCATCAGAATCTCCTTTTCAGACCGATGCAAACTTACTCTTTGACGCTGCCGAGCGTCAGGCCCGCGACAAACTGCTTCTGTAAGGCGAAAAACAGAATCGTCATCGGGATGATCGCCAGCACCGAAGCGCTCATCAGCAGGTGAAAATTCTGCTGAAAGCGCGTGCGGAAAATCGACGAGATCATCAACTGCACCGTAAATGTCTCCTGCGAACGCAGGTAAACCAGCGGCAGCAGGAAGTCGTTCCAACTGGTCGTAAAGACGAACAGCGCCAGCGCGCCAAGCGCAGGACGCACCACCGGGACGACGATGCGCCAGTATAGCCCGAACTCACTCGCGCCGTCCAGACGACCGGCGTCGAGCAGCTCATCGGGGATGCTGAACATATACTGTCGCATCCAGAAGATACCGAAGGCATTCGCCGCCGTCGGGATAATCAGCGGCAGCAGCGTATTGAGCCAGCCGAGCTTCGCCATCAGCAGGTAATTCGGGACGAGCTGCACGCTGACCGGAATCATGACCGTGCCGAGGACGAGCGTGAACAGGATGGCCCGCCCCCGGAAGCGGTACTTGGCGAAGGCAAACCCGGCCAGCGAACACAGGAACACCTGAAGCACGACATTCGCCAGCGCCACCACCAGCGTATTGAGCACGCTGCGCAGAAACAGGGTCGTCGTCAGCAGCAGATTGTAATTCTCAAGGGTGAAATGCTGCGGTATGAGCCAGACCGGGATCGTCAGAATATCATCCAGCGGCTTGAACGACGAGATCACCATCCAGTAAAACGGAACCAGCCACAGGAGCGCGGCGGCGATCAGAAAAATATACAGGACAATCAGCGTCAGGCGCTGCGCCCTGCGGTTATCGGGCATGGTCGATGAGGTCTGCTGCATAGATGCCATCCTCAGCGCTCGTGGTCGCGCGTACCGAGACGCAGTTGAATAATCGACAGAATGAACACCACCAGCCCCAGAATGTAGGCCATCGCCGAGCCGTAGCCGAATTTGAAGAAATTAAACGACGTTCGGTACAGCAGCAGGCCGGTCGTCAGGCCAGACTGATTGGCTCCGCCCGTTATGCCGAACAGGGTATAGGGTTCGGCAAACATATTGAATGAGGCGATAGTCGTCAGCACCACATCGAACAGGATCAGCGGGCGCATCAACGGAACGGTGATGCGGAAAAAGACCTGCATCGGCGTTGCGCCATCGACCAGCGCGGCTTCGCTCAGTTCAGACGGAATGCTCTGCAAGCCCGCCAGCATGATGACAAGATCATTGCCGATGTACTTCCAGACCACCAGCATGACCAGAATCAGGATCGTCAGGTTCGGCTCATTGAGGAAGTTGATGCGCTGCCCGCCCAGGCGCGCGACCAGCTCATTGAACAACCCGAACGGATTGCCGAGCATGAGGTTGAAAACCTGACTGGCAACCACCAGCGAGACGACCAGCGGCAGGTAAAAGATGGTGCGAAAGAGGTTGCGAAAGCGGATCAGCCGGTTATTGAGAACGACCGCCAGCACCAGCCCGCCGCCGATGGTCAGCGGCCCGCTGATGACCGTCAGCAGCAGCGTATTTCGCAGCGCCGTCAGGAAGTCGGTGTCCTGAAGCAGGTTAACGTAGTTGTTCAGGCCGATGTAGGTCGGCGCTTTCAGCCCCGTCCATTCATGCAGGCTGATATAGCCTGAAAAGACAATCGGGTAAAAGCCAAAAATCAGGAACACAAGAAAGAAAGGCGCGATAAACAGGTAAGGAGCCAGCTTATGCCATTGAATCCGCGACACAGGCGCGTCCTGTGGCAGCGAGAGCGATTTCGATACCATCGAATGTCTCCATAGCGACAACAACCAGGGGCCAATGGCTGGCCCCTGGCGAAAATCGCGCATCGGGTACTATCCGTCTAGCCCTTGTTGAGCTTGCGACGCATCTCGTCCGCAGATGCCTTGAGACCATCTTCCACGCTGACATCGCCGCGCATGATCGGCTCGATCCCGTTGGTCAGAATAGCGCGCGCCTCGACCCATCCCCTGCCGAAGTAGACATCGGGGATGTCCTTGAGCACTTCTTCCCAGAAGGCGTAGATCTTCTGGCCGCCGAAGTAGGGGATTTCCTGCGTATCGAGGACGGCCAGCGCGTCCTTATTGGTGACAAGAATGCCGTTTGTGACCTTATTGAAGCGGAGCTGCGCTTCTTTGGTCAACTGCGCTTCATAGAGGATGCCCCAGGCGGCTTTCGGGTTGGGAGCCTGCGCCGGGATGCCCGTCACGGTGGGTACATGGAACGCCCAGCGCTGGCCCCCCGCCTTGAGCGCGGGCAGCCGCATGATTCGCCACAGCCCGCTTTCGTCCGCGAGCGTGCCGCCGAGCGCCAGCGGCCACCAGGCCGGGCAGATATTGGACGCAACCAGACCGGCCTTATAGGCAGCGACCGACGAGTCGGTTGTCTGGAATGTCAGCGTGACGTCGGGATCGAGGATCGACTTGAAGACCTTGATGCCTTCGATGGCTTCCGGCGTGTCGATGATAACTTTATCGTCTTCCTTATTGAAGAAGACGCCGGGGAAACCCGATTCATGCAGGAAGGCTTCATGATTCTGGTGCGGCGCGCCGAGGACGGCAAGCTGGCTGCCGGGCGAGTCCATCGCCATCATGTGGATAGTGTTGCCGCTGTCTTTCCACAGTTTCTTGCCTGCGTCAACGTAGCCTTCCCACGTAGCGAGGTCGTCTTCGGTGATCTTGTACTTGTCGAAAATATCCTTGCGATAGGCGAAACCGACCGGCTCGTTATCCTGAGGCAGGCCGAGCAGCTTGCCGTCGCGGCTGGCGAGCTTAACCGCAATCGGCACAAAATGATCGGCATAGGGCGCAAACTGCTCGGTGATGTCGAGCATCCCGTCGGCGAAGTCGCCGACGTAGTCAACATCGAAGTTCACCAGGTCAGGGACGCCGACGCCGGACGTCAGCGCGTTGAGGATGTTGGCGTGTGCCGACGGGTAATCGAACTGCTGCGTCTCAATTTCAAGGCCGGGATATTTTGCCTGAAGGGAATCCTTCGCCGCGATGTAATGGTCAATCGTGCCGGTATAGCCCCAGATGGTGACGTGGCCGGTCATATCGGCAGGGTCTGGCCCCATCTCAGCCACTTCGGGCGTGGCGTCCTGCAACCACGGACTAAATGGGAGCGGCCTGAAAGCAGAGCCGAAAGCCGCCGCGCCTACGCCTCCAGCGGACAACCGCAGGAAGTCACGGCGAGTCAAACCCTTTCTCGAACGAGGAAAATGGGACATATCGGGCCTCCTAAACCAATCGTCTCAAAAACGAAAAAAAGATGCTGGCAATCTACCCCACAACATGACAGCGTACCACGGGTTCGACAATACGGCACAGAGGATCGCTGTTTGCCGAACGAACGCGCTGAAACATAAGCGGCATAAGATCGCGTTGACAATCTTACAGTAAAGTCAGGGATGGGGCGATAAAAAATGCACAAAGATATTCATCCGAATAAGGCAGGTTCGCCTTGTCCGCCGTGGCCGGTCTGATCCCAGCCCATCATTTTAAGTCGGTTACTATAAGCGAACCCTTTAATCAAGCAAATTACAGGGTCTTTCGTCGGGGCGCGAAAAATTGCGTCCGAAGGTCAGCGCCGCGACGGCCTCGGTCTCTGTATCGGCTTCGCAGGGGCTTAATGCTGCATCAAGCCCGCCCGCGCAGACTCGAATATTTCCGCCCCTGAGATGCAGTGATTCGGCCCATCGGTCTAACGCCCTTTATTGGAGAAGCGGGCATGATGCGCCATGCCCCTGCGTCACGAGCGTGAAAAGTCGCGCCGCGACGAAGCCAGATTCGCGCGCTAAACGGGCTAATTGATCGCCCCGCCGAGGTAGGCGTCCTGGACTTCACGGCTGTCGAGGAGCTGCTGCGCCTGCCCTTCGAGGACAATATGGCCGTTCTGCAACACATAGCCGCGATCCGCGATCTGAAGCGCGAGGTTAGCATTCTGCTCGACCATGAAGATGGCGATTCCCTGCCGGTTGATCGTCTGAATCAGCTCAAGGACGCGGTCGACAAAGGCCGGCGAGAGGCCCATCGTCGGCTCGTCCATACAGATCAGCGTCGGTCGGCCCATCAGCGCGCGACCGATGGCGAGCATCTGCTGCTCGCCGCCGCTGAGGACGCCGCCGCGCTGCTTGATCCGTTCTTTCAGGCGCGGAAATAACGTCAGCATCTTTTCGTAATCGGCGGCGACTTCAGCCCGATCACTGCGATGATAGGCGCCCATCAGCAGGTTCTCGCGGACGGTCATGTTGGAGAAAATCCGCCGCGCTTCCGGCACCGAGCCGAGGCCGAGCCGGATGATCTTCGGCGTCGAGAGATGTGCTGTATCGACTCCGGCGAAGATGACGCGACCGGCTTTCGGCCTGACGAGGCCGAGGATGACCTTCATCGTCGTGCTCTTGCCGCTGGCATTACCGCCAAGCAGACAGACAATCTCCCCGGCATCGACGTGCAGGCTCAGGCCAAAATGCACCTGCGCCGAGCCGTAGAACGTATCGACGTTTTCGAGGCTGAGGAGCGGCGTCATGTAATCCCACTCCCTGACCGATGCGGCCTCCGGCTTCTACCGAGCAAAGAACGCCCGGCACGCTCCGTCCCCGTAAACGGAGAGGAGGAAGGGGCCGCGCATGTTTCTGGAGTCATTGAAACTCTCCGCAACGAAGACAATTGAACGTTTTCTTGGATAGCTGTCCAACGAGCAACACCTTCCACATATCTTTCACCCCTCGCCCTGAGGGAGAGGGGCTGGGGGTGAGGGTTTCCGATTCCCTAAATAGGCCTCGATTACGCGCGGATCATTGCGGACGGCATCGGGCAGCCCTTCGGCGATCTTCTGGCCGTTATCCATGACAATAACGCGGTCGGACAGCGCCATCACCAGCGACAGCTTATGCTCGATCAGCAGAATCGTCAGCCCGCCGTCCTTCAAGCTGCGGATGAAGTCGAGCATCTCCGCCGTCTCGGTCAAATTCATGCCCGCCGTCGGCTCGTCGAGCAGCAGCAGACGCGGCTTCAAGGCCAGCGCGCGGGCAATCTCGACGCGGCGGCGATTGGCGTAGGACAGGGTGCTGGCGGCGCTGCTCAGGCGCGGAGTCAGGCGTTCGCCGAACTGAGCAATGATCGCCTCAGCCTCGCGGCGAAGCTGCGCATCCTCGGCGCGGGCCGCAGGCGGCGGAATCAGCGCGGTCAGCAGCTCGCGGATCAGGTTACGGGGGCGCGACGCCTGCCGCCGGGCGTGCGCGCCGACCAGTACATTATCGAGCACGCTCAGGTTGCCGAAGACGCGCCCATTCTGGAACGTCCGCGCAATCCCGCGCTCGGCGAGCTGGTCGGGGCGCAGCGTAAGTAAAGACTGCCCCTCAAAGTCGATTTCGCCCTGCGTCGGCCTGTCGAGGCCAGTGATGAGGTTGAAGAGCGTCGTCTTGCCCGCCCCATTCGGGCCGATAATGCTGACGAACTCCCCCTGCGCCACGTCGAAGCTGATCGAATCGACGGCCAGCACACCATCGAAGTTCCGCGAGAGGTCGGTGATTGCCAGCAGCGCCATCGGCTAATCCGTCCCCAGTAGGCCCTGCGGACGAAAGCGAATGAACAGCACCAGCGCCAGCCCATAGATCAGATAGCGCAGGTCGGTCGAGAAGCGGAAAACTTCCGGCAGCAGCGTCAGCAGCAGCGCGCCGACGACCGCGCCAACGATGTTGCCCATGCCGCCGAGGATCGCCATTGTCAGCGCCAGCGTCGACAGCGAGCTGGGAAACGTGTTGTAGCTCAGATAGGTATACATATGCGCCGTGAATGCGCCGCTCAACCCGGCGATGAAGGCGCTGCTGGCGAAGGCCAGTGCCTTGTAGCGGTTGAGGTTGATCCCATACGCCTGCGCCGCAATCTCGTCCTCGCGCAGCGCCCGCCAGATGCGACCGAGCGACGACGACACCAGCCGCCACTGAAACAGCATCGCCAGCAGCAGAATCGCCAGCGCATACCAGTACATGTCCGGCGCGGGCGGCAACGCGGCCACATGCCCGAACAGCGACGGCAGCGGAATCCCGACCAGACCGAGCGCGCCGCGCGTCAGCGACGTCCAGTTGAGCGCGACCTGACTGACAATTTCGCCGATGCCGATAGTGGCGATGGCAAGATAGTAGGCGCGCAGCCGAAAGGCCGGAAAGACCATCAGCGTTCCCAGCAGCGCCGTCAGCAGCGCCGCCGAAATCAACGCCAGCTCGAACGGCCAGTGGAGCCGGAGCGTCAGCAGGGCCGAGGTATACGCGCCAATGGCGAGAAACCCGGCCTGACCGAGCGAGATTTGCCCCGCCGTCCCGGTCACGAGGGTGACACTCAGGGCGACCAGCGCCAGCAGCCACGCGCCAATCAGGATTTGCAGGTGATAGGGATCGTGGTCGATGAGCGGCAGGACAATGGTGAAGATCACTGCCGCAGCAACCAGCCAGCGCGGCAGCCGCACGCGCCGGTTGTTCTGCACGAACGTGCCGGTCAGCGGCTCCGGCGTCTGGCGTCGGCTGGGGTTGAACAGGCCGTTGGGGCGGAAGAACAGCACCGCGATCAGGACGATGAAGGCGACCAGGTTGCGATAGCTCGCACCCAGGGCCGCGACGCCATAGCTCTCGATCAGGCCGAGAACCAGCCCGCCGATGACCGCGCCGGGGATATTGCCCAGCCCGCCGAGCAGCCCTGCCGTGAAGCCCTTCAACACGGCCTGAGCGCTCATCGTCGGATACACAGTCTGAAAGTACATGCCGACCAGCAGCCCGGCCACCCCGCCGAGAATCGACGCCAGCGCGAACGCCGTCCGATTGACCGCATCGACATCGACGCCCATCTGCTGCGCCGCGTCCCGATCCTGCGCCGTCGCCCGCAGCGCCCAGCCGAGTTTGGTGTAGCGCAGCACGACGAACAGGAACAGCGCCGCGCTCAGGCCCGTCCCGGCAATCAGCAGGTCGAGTGAGCCAATGTTCACGCCGCCCAACTGAAAGTCGATTCGCGGCAGCGGATTCGGAAACGGCTGCGGTTTCGCGCCGAAGATCAACTGCGTGATCTGGTCGAGCATGAAGCTGATGCCGATAGTCGCCAGCAGCGGCGCGATCCGCGCGGAATTTTGCAGGCCGCGCAGCCCCAGCCGCTCGATGACGATCCCCAGAATCCCGCAGGCGACCGCGACGACTGCGAAAGCGACCGGCAGCGGCAGATTGGCCCGCATTACGCACACCCAGCCGATATACGCGCCCAGCATGTAAACCGAGCCGTGGGCGAAGTTAATCAGGTTGGCGACGCCGAACATGATCGCCAGCCCGACGGCGATCAGCGCGTAAACGTTGCCGATCACCAGCCCGTTAATCGTCTGGTCGAACAGGATGCGCAGGAAATGATCCATCAGGTTTTCGGGCTGGCCTCAGGCAAAAGCGGAATCAGGTTGCCACGGCAGCGAGGTTAGCGGCATTCCGCAGCGCGTGCAAGTTCGCGGCAGGGACGTCTTCGTTAGTTCCGCAGCCGGGAGTCAGCAGGAAGTGACGCCCGCCAATCGCGTTGATGGCTTCGAGCGCCTCTGCGATCACCTGCTCCGGCGTGCCGGTTTGCAGCGGCCCAAGCTCGTCGACGCCGCCGACCAGCGCCAGTTTCGTCTGGCTGCGGGCCTCGGCAATCGTCGGGTTATGCTGGCCGACGGTCGCCCAGTTGAGCGCATGAACCGGATAGTCGGTCACATCGCTGAAGTAAGCATACGGCCCGCAGATGTGCATCATGTTGAACGCGGCGCCCTGAACCGCCTGCAACACCTGAAGGTCATACGGCCTGCCGAATTCGATAAATTCCGGCTCGGTCAGGACGCCCTGCCGCGCCAGCTTGACGATAGCGAAGAAAATGCCGCTCGCGCCAGAATCGACCGCTGCCGCCGCGTACTGGCCGAGCGTCGTGGCGATGTTCTTCAGCGCCTCGTGCGCGCCGTCGGGATTCTCACGCAGATACTGGCGCACGCCGTCGTACTGCGCGCGGCCAAATTCCTCGATCCGATTGAACTTCGGACGCGCCACCAGAAACGAGAGCACCGTCAGCGGCGAAAAAACGGTTTGCAGCACATGAGCGTCGCCAATCCCCGCGCGCACCTGCCGGGTGAGGTCGAGATGCTCGGCGAAAACGCCCGCCGTCGGGTTGATCGGCTGGATCTTCGCCAGATCAGCGGGAGCGTTGATCGGCCCGTCGATCAGGCGCGGAATGACCGAGTGGTAGTCGTTAAAGTCGTAGCGGTTGCCCCAGGCTTCGGCATAGATCGTCGCGCGCGGATTGATCTTCAGCCAGTCCCAGTCGAAATCGTGGAAGTGCTTCAGGCTGACCTGCGCCAGCGTGTCCGGTCGGCCTTCGTCAGTGAGAAAGTGCCGCCACGCGGACACGGGGACGCGGTCAACAACTTCACCCCTGAGCGCCGCATCGACGCGCTCACGCCTGGAAAGTTCAGATACCATGCTGATCCTTTTTAGTTAAACGCGCCCGAAAAGAACTGAGGACACAGCAGATGCCGTGTCCTCAGCCAGTTTGCTGAAGCTAGGATGCCGCGCTATCCTGCGCGACAAACTCGCCGTCTTTAATGATCAGGTTTTCATAGGTTGGACTTTGCACGCGCCGCGTCTCCGGGTCGAAGGTGATCTTGCCGTACAGCACAGTCGGCACGTCCTTCAGTTTAGGCAGCGCGTCGTGGATGCCCTGACGGGTCGGGCCGCCGAGTCTGGCGGCATCGACGACGATATACACCGCGTCGTAGGCGATGGTGGCGAACAGATCAGGGTCTTCGTTGTAGCGAGCGCGGAACTTGGTCACGAACTCGACGACTTCAGGGCGCGGGTCGGACGGCAGGAATTCGCCGAGTACATGCGTGCCTTCGACCGCCTTGCCGCCGAGGCTGATGAAGTCCGGTGACTGCACCGAGGCCGTGGCGACGAACGGCACGGTGAGGCCAGCATCGCGCACCTGTTGGGCGATCAGCGCGCCGTCCGCCGTATAGGACAGCAGGACGATGCCATCGGGCGCGGCGTCCTTGACGGTGGTGATGGCCGAACTGAAGTCCTTTTCGTCGGGCAGGTACTGCTGATTCGAGACGATCTGGCCGCCGAGTTCCTGATAGCGCTGCGCGAACAGCTCATTGGTCGACTGGCCCCAGTCGCTGATCTGCTGGAACACGGCGATCTTCTTCAGGCCGAGCGTCGTGTAGGTATAGTCGGCCAGCGCGGGCGATTCCTGCGTCTGCGTCACCGAGTTGCTCCACTGATAGTCGCTCGGTTTGGTGAAGTCGGGATGCGAATTGGTGAAACCGAACTGCACCAGTCCACCGTTGGTGTAAATCTGCGAAGCAGCCATCGAGGCGGTGCTGGCAAAGTCGCCCAGCTCGACGACGATGTTCGGGTCGGCGACGAACTTCTGCGCGATGATGACCGACTGCTTCGGGTCGGCCTGCGAGTCCTCGAACTGATAGATCACCTTGCGACCGTCGATACCGCCTGCCGCATTGATCTCGTCAATAGCGAGGTCGAAACCCTTCTTCCACTGCGCGCCGTACTGCGCCAGATCGCCGGTCAGCGGGCCGCTGACGCCGATAACAACCGGCGGCGCGTTAGGGTCGAGCGTGACTTCAGCAGTAGCTTCCGCCGCTGCGGTCGGTTCCTCGGTTGACTGCGCCGAGACAGCCAGCACCGAGAACAGCATCCCGATGAGGAGCGCGAAGAGCGTAAGATGGAACGAACGTTTACGAGTCATGTTCTGTTTATCCTGTCAATCTAAGCAGTCGGATAGCAAGGAAAGGTACGGGCGCGCCGTACTCAGGAAAATAAAAAGCCCCTGTTGGCTTGGGGCTTTCTACACGGCCTTGAACAGGCGGGTGAGAGGCATCAACGACACGATGCAGCCGAAAGCCAACCGGGCAGACAGTAGGGACAACAGTTACAGCACATTAGCGGCATCGGTTTAGCAAATACCATGATCCCCTCTCGAAATGGTTATACCGGACAGCTTAAGGTTGACATATCCAATATGACCTGTCAAGCAGTCCATATCGCCATCCGGCCTGGTCAACGGGGACAGCGCGCAAACCCGACGCCCGCGCCGGGTCGGCAGCATCGGCACGCTGATATGGGAGAAGGCGAAGCGCTGACGGTCTGGTTCAGGGGCTAATTCAGCCGCCAACCGCGCAGCACCTTCGTTTTGCGTTTAAACTTCGACTACGCTGACCCGCCGGAGCCATACCGGCGGGTTTTCACTTGATCGCCCTCAATCTTTGTGAACAAGTCAGCCGATCACCGCTAGAATCGGGCCATGTACACCTTCCTCTTCACCGATATCGAAGACAGCACCCGCCTCTGGGAGCAGCAGCCGCAGGCCATGGCAGCGGCGCTGACCTTCCACGACGCGGTCATGACGCAGGCGGTCGTGGGCTGTCAGGGGAAAATCTTCAAGACCGTCGGCGACGGTGTCTACGCTGTTTTTGATTCCGCCCCTCAGGCGCTCGACGCCGCGCTGACGATTCAGGCGCTGCTCTATGAAGGGGCTACGCGCTCGACCGAGCCGCTGCTGCCGCTCCGGGCACGAACCGGGCCGTATACCGGCGACGCCGAAGAACGCGCGGGCGATTATTTCGGCCCGACACTCAACCGCGCTGCGCGGCTGATGGGCGTCGGCCACGGCGGGCAAGTCCTGCTTTCTGCGACCACACGCAGTCACCTGCCTGACTCGGTCGAGCTGCGCGATCTGGGAATTCACCGTCTGCGTGACGTCAGCGAGCCGGAGCGCATTTATCAGGCGTTCTCGCCACGCTTCCCGCTTATCACCAGAGCCATCCGCTCGCTGACGCCGCGCCCGACCAACTTCCCGGCGCAGTTGACCTCATTCGTCGGGCGCGAGGAGACCGTCGCTGACCTCTGCCACCGCCTGCGCCAGCCGGACGTGCGCCTGTTGACGTTGATGGGGCCGGGCGGCATCGGCAAGACGCGCCTCGCGCTTCAGATCGGCGCAAGCCTGCTCGACGAGTACGAAGACGGAGCGTTCTTCATTCCGCTGGCTTCGGTCAGGCAGGGCGAGGCCATGCTCAAGCTGATCGCTCAGGGGCTGTCCATCGCCGACGATGGGGAGACGCCGCTGATTGACCTCATTCAAGCCGACCTCGCGCCACGTCAGATGCTGCTGATCCTCGACAATTTCGAGCAACTTCTCGACGCCGCGCCCGCCCTGAACGCGCTGCTGGTCGCGGCAGCGCGCGTCAAGATTCTAGTCACCAGCCGCGAGTCACTTTACATCTATGGCGAACACAGCTTCATCGTCGCGCCCCTCGACCTGCCCGACGCCAGTGACGACCTGAGCCGCATCCTGACCTCGTCGGCAGTCTCGCTGTTCGTCGAGCGCGTACAGGCAATTCAAACGGACTTCGTCCTCGACCGGGCCAACGCGGACGAGGTCATCGACATCTGCCGCCAGCTCGATGGGCTGCCGCTGGCGCTGGAACTGGCGGCTGCTCGCGCCCGCGACCTGACGCTGCGCCAAATTTTTGAGCAGCTCGGCGAGCGGCTGGCCCTGCTCGACCGAGGCCCGCGCGACCTGCCCCGGCGGCAGCAGACCATGCGCGGCGCGATTGACTGGAGCTATAACCTGCTGGCGGACGACGACCGGCGCGCCTTCGCCCGGTTGGCGATCTTCGAGGGCGAATTCTTCGCGCAGGCAGCGCAGTTTGTCGCTGGCATCGGCGAGCTGGCGATGTTCGTCAACAAGAGCCTGATTCAGAAAACCGGCGACGAAACCTATACCGTTCTGGCCGTGCTGCGAGAGTATGCGCAGGAACGGCTGATGGGGTTCGACGAAGCAGAGATCATCCGCCAGAAACACGCCATCTATTACGTCCAGTGGCTCGACATCGTCCAGCGCTTCCTGAACACGCGCGAGCAGACCGAATGGTTTCATAAGCTCAGCGTCGAGCGCTACAACATTCACGCCGCGCTCAACTGGTTCCTCTCGAACCACGAGTACGAAGAAGCCGGACAGATCGTCGGCGCGATGTGGCGTTTCTGGGCGACACAAAGCCAGTTGGCCGAAGGGAGCCAGTGGACTGACGAGGTACTGGCCCACGCCGACACCCTTTCGCCGCTGATTCATGCCAGAGTGACCCAGGGCGCGGGACGGCTGGCGCTGCTGCGTCACGCCTATGCCGCGTCGCTCGCCTTTCAGCAGACGAGTCTCAACCTGTTCCGTTCCATCGGCGACCTGTCGGGAGAAGCAGCCCTGCTGCTGAGTCTGGGCGAAACCGAGCACAATCAGAGTCACCCCATCCAGGCTGAGAGTTATCTGGGCGAAAGCCTGAATCTCTTTCGGCAGCTCAACGACCAATCCGGGACGGGCCGCTGCCTGAACATCATAGGCAAAATCGTCATGCAGCACGGCGACCTCGCCAGCGCCGAAACCTTCCTGTCCGAAAGCCTGTCGCTGGCGCGCGCCTATAGCAGCCCGGAAGCCATCGCGCTGGCACTTTACGAGCTGGCAGGCGTGCTGCGCGCGCAGCAGAAATACGCCGACGCAGAGCGTCATCTCCGCGAAAGTCTGGCGCTCTACCGCCAGCTTAATCTGAGCGTTGGCATTGCCACCATGCTCTACAGCCTCGGCATGAGCTTTCAGGCGCAGGGCAAACTCGCCGACGCCTGGGCGCAGTACGTCGAGGCGATTGAACTGCTTCTGACCCTCGACGAGCCGCTTGCCATCGCCGAATGTCTGATCGGCGTGGCGGGCGTGTTCCTGATCCAGAACCGGCGGCGACCGTGTATTCAGACGTTGAGCGGGGCGGAAGCTATCCTGACCGCCTACAACGCGCGCGGGGAAATCAGCGCGCTCGATCAGGCGGAGTACCGGCGGATTCGCGCGGCTGTCCAATCTGACGGCGAGTGGCAAAGCGCCTGGGCTGCCGGACAATCGGCGCTGTCCGAAGACCTGCTCAGGCAAATCCTCAACGAGCCGAAACCGACGAGCGACCCGCTCTAGCTTGCGTCGTGATACGAGCGTTGCCGCGCAAATATCAAAAAAGCCCCGACAGCTCAAGCTGTCGGGGCTTTTATGGATACAGAGGAGAAGCGGCGGCTAGACTTCGCGCGCCGAGGTCGGCGGCAGCACTTCGTCGATGTGGTGAGTCACGGCGTAAGCGGCGGCTTCAGCGCGGTTCGAGAGACTGAGCTTCGCCAGCACGCTGCTGACGTAATTGCGCACCGTGCCTTCGCCGAGGAACAACTGCGCGGCAATCTGCCGGTTAGTCTGCCCGTGGGCGACATGCGCCAGCACCATCAACTCCTGCGCTGTCAGGTCGGCAAAAGCCGCCGCCTGCTGGCTCTCGCCGAGCTTACGCATCTCTGAGAACACGGTGGCCGTCATCGTCGGGTCGAGGATATTTTCGCCCCGGCTGACGCGCTCGACCGCCGTGACCAGATCGTTGTCGCCGATTCGCTTGAGCACATAGCCGGACGCCCCCGCGCGAATGGCTGAAAACAGCAGCTCATCTTCGGCGTAGGTTGTCAGAACGATCACGCGACAGCCCGCCACGTTATCGACGATCTGCTTGCAGGCTTCGATGCCGGACAGTCTCGGCATCCGAATATCGAGCACGGCGACGTCAGGCTTCAGCGCCAGCGCCATGCTGACCGCTTCTTCGCCGTTAGTCGCCTCGCCGACGACGTGCAGGTTAGAATGATGTTCGAGCAGCGCGCGCAGGCCTGCCCGTACTACAGAATGATCGTCAGCGATCAAGACACGTACCGGGTTGGTCATGGCGGAACCTTACTCTGCTCAACAGTCACAGCGACACGGATAATGGTAACTGTAGCCTAACAGACTCCAGCAGCGATCACGAGTAATCAAGTACCCGGAAAGCCCATGACATTTGTCACGGGTGTCCCTTGCGGCCTGCGGGTCACATCAATGGTATTTTAACCCATTTAGGCGGAAAAGGGGGATAATCGCCCGCTGACGATCCACCAACGGCTGAACGCGCCGGGGAGAACCCATGCATAGCTTCCTCTCTCATCTGGAATGTGGCCTGTGCGGAGCCACCTACGACTTTCACCAACTGATGAATCTCTGTCCGGCCTGCGGCAAGCCGCTGCTGCCGCGCTACGACATCGAGGCCGCGCGGCAGGGCTTCCCGCGCGAGCTGCTGGCACAGCGTCCGCCGACTATGTGGCGCTATGCCGAGATGCTGCCGGTGCAGGACGCCGCCAATCGTCTCTCGCTCGGCGAGGGCTTCACGCCGCTGCTCCACCTGCCGCGACTGGGGAGCGCGCTCGGCCTGTCCAGTGTCTATGCGAAGGATGAGGGACTCAACCCGACCGGCTCATTCAAGGCGCGCGGGCTGTCGATGGCCGTTTCACGGGCCAAAGAACTTGGCGTCAAGGCCGTTGCCATTCCGAGCGCGGGCAACGCCGGAAGCGCGACGGCGGCTTATGCGGCAAGGGCGGGCATTCCCGCTTACGTCTACCTTCCGGCAGACGTGCCGCGCTCGTTCCTGGCCGAGATTCGGGCGCTCGGCGCGGAGATCGCGCTCGTCAGCGGCCTGATTACCGACTGCGCCAAACTGGTCAAACAGGGCGCGGACGAAGGGCGCTGGTTCGACTTATCGACTCTCAAGGAGCCGTACCGCGTCGAGGGCAAAAAGACGATGGGTTATGAGCTGGCCGAGCAACTCGGCTGGACGGTTCCCGATGTGGTGATTTATCCAACGGGCGGCGGCACCGGCATCGTCGGCATCTGGAAAGCCTTCGACGAAATGGAAGCGCTCGGCTGGATCGGTTCGGAGCGTCCGCGGATGGTCAGCGTACAGAGCGCGGGCTGCGCGCCCATCGTCCGCGCCTACGCTCAGGGTGTCGAGTTCGCCGAGCCGTGGCAGAACGCCGCGACGATTGCCGACGGGCTGCGCGTTCCGGCTGCCGTCGGCGACTTCCTGATACTGCGCGCCATCCGCGACAGCGGCGGCACGGCGCTTGCTGTCAGCGACGACGAAATCCGCGCGGCACAGCGCGAGCTTGGGCGCAGCGAAGGCTTATTCGTCGCGCCGGAAGCGGCAGCGACCGTGTCAGCGCTGCGGCAGATGGCGGCAGACGGCAGCGTTCAGCCGAATGAGCGAGTCGTGCTGCTCATCACCGGCAGCGGCCTGAAATACACCCATCTCGACTCTCAGGCTGCCGACTAATTACGCCGATCTAAGGTTTAATGTGATAAACCGAATGGGCTTCTGTAGTGGCGCAATGGTTCGCGCCCGCTGCCCTCACCCCTGCTCCCTCACCCCCAACCCCTCTCCCGGTGGGAGAGGGGAGAAAGATCAGACGATGCCCTCTCTTCTGTAGGGGCGAGAGCATC
>CAZZAO010000006.1:0-61738 GCA_964652205.1 uncultured Anaerolineaceae bacterium
GTCACCCGTCGGTAGCTCTACTTTATAATTTCTTGACTCATTACTCATCACTCCTCACTCATCGCTCATTACTCACTTCTCCTCTGGAGTTTACATGCCCCCGATTCGCATCAATCATATCGCCATCGTCGTCGAGGACGTGCCGACTGCGCTCAGGTTCTGGCAGCAGGCGCTTGGCCTGCCGCTCAACCACACCGAGCGCAACGAGGACGAAGCCGTTGAGATCGCTTTCCTGCCGCTCGGCGAGGGCGAGATCGAGCTGATCGCGCCGATCACCGAGGGCAGCGGCGTCGCCAAATATCTGGCGAAAAAAGGCGCAGGGCTGCATCACCTGTGCATCGAGGTCGATGACATCGAGGCCAGCGCAGCACAGATCGCTGCGTCCGGCGCGGAGCTGATTAACGACACGCCCAAAACCCGCCCCGACGGCACGCGCTACTTGTTCGTCCACCCCAGGAGTACCGGCGGCGTGCTGCTCGAACTGTACGAACTGCCGCGCTAAAACTCGAAGCGCATCTCGTTGGTGTTCACAAAGCCGAGGTCATCGTAAATCGGTCGGCCAAAATGGCTGGCATGAAGCGACACCGCCTGAAAGCCCTGCTCACGGCAGTAAGTCAGCAGCGTCCGCATCAGCCGGGTTGCCAGCCCGTGGCCGCGATAGGCTGGCTCGGTGTAGACATTGAGCACGTAAGCGCGGCGATCCGATGGATCGAGCGGGCCGGGCGGCCATTCCATCACCCACAGGCCGACACCTGCCGCGACGACGCCGTCAATTTCCGCAAACCAGGCAAGATAATTTCCGGCGGCGAGGTGCGCTCGCAGCCAGGGTTCAACCCCGGCGTCCATCGCGTCGAGAGTCTTCGCCGTCCCGGTGCGCATATCCTCGAACATCGCCCGCCGCTGGTGGACGATCAGGCTCAGGTCATCGAGGGTTTCCCGACGAATCACAATAGGAATCTCCGCCACTGGCTCATTTCCTCTCAGGCTGGCTTTAACAAAGATGATCGTATGTGGGGCTGATCGGGTTGACAAGCAGACCAATCGACGTGGCTCCGAATCAAAAACGCCCGCGCGATGCGGGCGTTCAGGCTTCAATGCCAACCGGCGCTAGGCTGACAGGTGATAGAGCGCTTCGGGATGATCGGGCGACCAGACGACAATGTAGTTCGCGCCATTGCCGGTCACGTTGACCTGAATCTCGCCGGTCGTCAGCCGGGAGACGAGAATATGCAGCCCATTCACGGTCGTGTCCGACAGGACGATAGGGGTATCCGTCGGCACGCCGACCGCGTCGATGGCGCTCCACGGCAGGTTGACCCCCTGCGTCCCGTTTCCAGTCGCCGGGTCAATGGCCCAGATCGAAACGGTTTTCTGCGCGTCCTGATAGATAGCGACCGGAGCGGCGACGTCGAGATCAGCCTGCCGATTAATGCGCCCATCGAGCAGGTTGTCCGCAATCGGCCCGGCCTCACCGGACGAAGAATCGGCCTTACATTTCTTGACGTCTAAAAAGTAAGCCTGGTAGTCCCACGTCCCATCGATATTTGTCGAACCCCAGACGTAGTACTCCAGAAGCGTGCCTTCCGGCTGTTGATCGAAAGTCGCATGAAACGAGAAATGACCGGAGCTATTCGGCTGCACATCGTAGTAGAGAGTGCCCCCACCGCTGTCGATGTAGACCGCCACCGCAACATAAGGCGCATCGGTTGTCCCCGCGCCGGAAAATGAAGAACACAGCATTGACACAGAGTTGAGGCTTGTGTCAGCCAGCGCCGGAACTACCGAACTGAACAGGAGGCCGATAACAACGACGCTGACCAGAAGTTTCAGCGATCTCATTTGATGTCCTTTACGCCCGGAGTTAAACAAGCCTATTGACCATAATTATAATCTATAGTCAGATTAAATATCATCTGACTTAACCGAATCAAAAGGAACGCGCAGGATCATTCGCGGGCGCATGGTGAGCGTGAGCAGCAAAAGCTATAATCACGGCTCATGGGTTCAGATTCAGGAAAAACAGCATGTCGAATGAGTCACGTCCGTCTCCTCGTTACAAGCCGGTTTCACTGTTCGTCACCTGCATCGTCGATGCGGTCTATCCGCAGACCGGCGTCTCGGTCGTCGAGATTCTCGATCATCTCGGCGTCGAAGTCCGCTTCCCGATGAACCAGACCTGCTGCGGCCAGCCCGCTTATAATGCCGGTTTTCAGGCCGACGCCCGCACAGTCGCGCGCCAGTTCCTGACCGCCTTCGCTGATGCTGAAGTGATCGTCACGCCATCGGGAAGCTGCGCCTCGATGGTGCGCCATTACTACCCTGACCTGTTCAAGGACGACCCGGAATGGTACGACCGCGCCACCTGGGCCGCCGACCGCATCTGGGAATTCACCGAGTATCTGGTCGATGGGCTGGGGATCACCGACATCGGCGCGGCGCTGCCACCGACGAAGATCGCTCTCCATCATGCCTGCCACGGCTACCGCCTGCTCAACCTCAAGGGACAGGCGCGCGCGCTGGCGGAAAAGGTCGAGGGCGTCACCGTGACTGAGCTATCGGGCGCGAGCCAGTGCTGCGGCTTCGGCGGTTTATTTGCGATCAAGATGCCGGAGATCAGTAACGCCATTCTGGAAGAGAAGGTCGATGATATCGGGCAGAATGATGCTGAAGTCATCGTCACCGGGGACGCAGGCTGCCTGACGCAGATCAACGGCGGCCTGAGCCGCAGCGGCCAGACCCGGCGCGTCGTCCACATCGCCGATCTGCTGGCTGAGGGTCTGCATTCAGCGAGCGAGGCACATCCGGCGACCGATTAACCGATAGAGAGTCAGGCTCATGGCTGTTTATGAAAAGGTGATGACTCAAGCTGAGTTCGCCGAGTACGTCCGGCGAACTGAAAACGAAGACCAGCTTTACAAGTTGATTCACGGATATGCCATTGAGGTATTCCTGCGCGCGCCCTATTATTCCGCAGTCGGCAATCGGCTCTCAGGAGAAGTCTATCGGTTTTGCCGCGATCATCATATTCAGGCTTATCTCAGCGGCTCGGATGGCGCATATCAACTTGGCGACGACGTCGTCGCTCCTGACTTCGCCTTTAAACGCGCAAAGATGAGCGATGAAATCTGGGACCCAATTCCACCGGAATGGGCCGTGGAGATCATAGCGCCAACTGACAGAGCCTTTGCGGTACGCGGAAACGCGACATCTACCGCGATGCCGGGATACTGCTGTGGGAAATCTACCCCAAATTACACATTGTTGACGTCTACGCGCCGGGGCAGGTGGTGAAAACGGTCGGTCTCGGCGGCATCCTCGACGGCGGGGACGTTCTGCCGGGATTTATGCTTGCCGTTAAAGACCTGTTTCCAGACGGGGGATGAACTAGCGCGGAAAGGCCATCGCCGCGCTATCGAGCATTCGCAGCGCAAAGCCGCGCGCTTCGGTCAGCGTGACAAAAGTATAGGTCTTGCCCGGCGCGCCTCGCATGACGACCGTGCGCGCCGCCTCGACGGCCAGAATCGACGACACCGCCACGGCAATCACGCGGACGTTGAGCGTGTGCGACGCCTCAGCGAAGATGTTGCGCGCCTCGGGGTGGACGAAGCCAATATCCATCGCGTCGACCAGCGCGACAATCGGCGACGGACAGGATTCGGCGGCCTGACGAAGCCCGGTCGCCCATTCACGGGCATCGTCGGCGAGAATATCGCCAACCTCTCTGGCGTAGAAAACGCCGTTCTCGAAGCGCATCCGGGTGACAGGCATAGCGGGAGTGACCTGCGGTGATAAATCGGTTAACTAGAGTATAAGCTTGCTAGCCTGCCAGACCCCCTAAAGACAATGTACATATTTCCATACAAAAATCACGGCGGGCCTGAGACACGCCGTGATTCGCCTCAAAGCCGCCTCGATTAGCCGCGCGCGGTGACGTGCATCGGCCTGATCTTGAAGAGGACACGGGTCTGATTCTTGCGCGACTCAGCCTCGCCGCCCGTGTAGTAGCTGTGCTTATCGTAGCGCCATGAAAGCCGGTCGATATGCTCGACTGCGCCTGCTTCGGTCGAGTCAGCGATATCGCCGCGCACTTCCAGCCAGCGGTAGGGGTTTTTCGGGTCGATTGCCAGAACGGATACCCACGGGCGGGCTTCCATATTTTTAGCTTTGACCCGACCGCGCGCGGTATTGACCAGCACGTACTCACCATCCCAATCGATCCAGATCGGCGTCGTCTGCGGCTTACCGCTCGGCATGAGCGTTGTCAGCGCGACGAATGTCTCGCCAGTCAGCAGATCAACATGAGACTGAGGAATTTCGGCAGACATCTTTTTCTCCTGACCTTAGAGCCTGACCACTCAACAAGGCGCAGTTGAGCCGGTTAAAGTAAGCCTGCGGCGCGGGCGCGCGCCAGCACGGTTTCAGCGCGGCGGAACATCGGCGCATCGACCATCGCGCCCTCGAAGACGAACGCGCCCGCCGCGTCATGCGTCCGGCGCGCGTCTAATAGACGCTGCGCCCGGTCAATTTCTTCCCCGGTCGGCGTAAAAACCTGCTGAATCGGCCCCACCTGACGCGGATGGATAGCGAAGCGTCCGCTGAAGCCGAGGCCGCGTGACTGCTCGGTATCGGCGCGCAGGCCATCTTCGTCGTCGTAGCGCGGGTAAACGGTGTCGATGACCTGAAGCCGATAAGCGGCGGCGTGCGCGACCAGCGCAGTACGGACGTAGAATAACTCGCGGCCTTCCACGCTGCGCTGCGCGCCAATGTCCGAGGCGAAGTCTTCCCCGCCGAGCGCCAGCCCGACCAGGCGCGGGCTGCTGGCCGCGATTTCGGCCAGATTGAGCAGGCCGCGCGCGCTTTCAATCATGGCAATCAGGCCGATGCCGCCCGCGCCTTCGGCCTCAGATAGCCGCGCATCAACCGCCCGGACAGCCTCAGCGCTCTCAACTTTCGGCAGCACGTAAGTGTCCGGTCGCGCTGCGAGCGTGGCCGCAAGATCGTCAGCGGCAAACGGGCCGTCCGAGGGATTCAGGCGCACCAGCCGCTCGCTGCGCCCGAAGTCGATCTCGCGCAGCGCAGCGGCAGCGCTGGCGCGGGCAGCCTCTTTGCGCCCCGGCACAACGGCGTCTTCGAGGTCGATAATGACGCCGTCAACGCCGAGGCGCGCGCCTTTCTCAATTTTGTGCCGGTCGTCGCCGGGCATAAACAGGAGCGCGCGGCGCACGCGCGCAGTCGTCTCAGTCATAACTCGATGATGATCCCTTCGTAGGCGCGCAGGCTGACCTGCGCCAGAGCGGCAGCTTCTTCACGGTCGAGGCGCGTCGATAAGATCAGCCGCCCGGTCGAGGCTCCGGCGGCGCTGGCAAGGTCAAGGCGACAATCCGCGCCGGAGAAGTTGAGCGCGATCAGGCGGCGCTGCGCGTCACGCTCGCGCAGGTAAACGAAGCAGTCGTCACGCTCAACGTCGAACGAGCAATAGCTGCCGAGAGTCAGCGCTGCCGTGATGCGCCGGTAGCCGAGCAGCCGATGATAGAGCATCAAAATCGAAGTCGGGTCGTCGATTTCAAGCTCGACGTTGCGCGTCTGATAGTCATCGGCCAGCGGCAGCCACGGCTCGGCTTCGGAGAAACCGGCATACGGTCCGGCGTTCCACTGGAGCGGCGTCCGCGCCACATCGCGGGTATAGCCGGGGATGTTGATGCCCTGCGGGTCTTTGACCAGCGCTTGCGGAATCTCGACGTTATGCATCCCGATCTCATCGCCGTTGTAGATGAACGGCGTCCCACGCAGAGTCAGCAGCAGCATGGCGGCAACGCGCGCCTGCGCCTCGCCGCCGACGCGGCTGGCAAGCCGGTGCTGATCGTGGTTGCCGAGGACGTAATTCGGCCAGCCGAAGGGCGGAATCATCGCGTCATACAGATCGACGAAGGCGCGAACGGCGCTCGCCTGCCACGGCGTCAGAATCAGGCCGAAGTTGAACGGCAGGTCGATTTCATGCTGCTCGCGCTCACCATAGAAGGGGATCATCGGCGTCGGGTCGGCGTAATACTGAATCTCGCCAATGCTGACGCGCTGATCGTAGGCTTTGACGACGCCCTGAAACTCGCGGATCAGCTCATGGATACCGGGCGCAGCCTCGCTGTGCAGGCGCAGATAAGCGTTCGTCGGGTTATCACGCCCCTGAACATAATTCGGGTTGGGCGGGTTGTCCCGAAGCTGCGGGTCTTTCAACAGCCGGTCAATGACGTCGAAGCGGAATCCGTCGATCCCTCGGTCGAGCCAGAAACGCAGCGCGTCGAACACAGCCTGCCTGACGGCTGGATGACGGTAGTTGAGGTCGGGCTGTTCCGGCAGGAAGTTGTGCATGTAATACTGGCCGGTCTTGTCGTCGAACGTCCATGCCCGCCCGCCGAAATAAGCCAGCCAGTTATTCGGCGGCTCGCTGTCAGGCTTCGCATCAGCCCACAGATACCAGTCACGTTTGGCGCTGTCCCGCGCCGAGCGCGATTCGACGAACCACGGATGCTCGTCCGAGGTGTGATTCGGCACAAAGTCCATGACAACCTTGATGCCGCGCTCATGCGCCGCGTGAACCAGCGCGTCGAAGTCGTCCATCGTGCCAAAAAGCGGATCGACGCCGGTATAGTCGGCCACATCGTAGCCAAAATCGGCCATCGGCGAGGGATAGATCGGCGAGAGCCAGAGGGCGTCAATGCCGAGCCACGCCAGATAGCCGAGTCGGCTGGCGATCCCGGCCAGATCGCCGACGCCGTCGCCGTTCGTGTCCATGAAGCTGCGCGGGTAAATCTGATAAATGACGCCGGTTTTCCACCACGGCGCGCTGAAATCCGCCATCTTTATCCTTTTGTCATTGCCCTCACCCCTGGCCCCCCACTGGGAGAGGGGGAAGCAGATGTGATTTGTGGGAACCAGGGTTCAACGAAGAGTTGTTTAAATACCTTTTAAGGCAGTTCGTCCGGGCGGTGATTGACCAGCAGCCGATTCAGGATCAGATAAATATCGCCGAGCGTGGACAGGCCGCCGATGCCCATGACGAAGATCACTGCGAGCGCCAGCGCCGCCTGACCGAGCGTGGCCGCGCGCAGCAGGCCGAGCGCGCCGAGCGCCGCCCCGCCCCAGAACACCAGCGCGGGCAGCCCGGCGACAAAGACGAACTGGCCGTCGCTCAGGTCGGGCGGCAGATCGACATGCGTCTGCGTCAGATGCCGCGCCCGCCGACCGATCAGCAGCAGCGCCAGCGCGTGCAGTCCCTCGTGCGGCCAGCCATAAAGCCGGATGAGCAAGCGCACAGTTTACCTCATCGTCCGCAGCAGGCCATTTAATTTTTTTACAATGGCCGCTATAATCGGTGACAATCATCTACTCACGTCCACCCTTTAGCAGAGGATAGTGTACCTTATGTCCGACACGATCACCTTGCAGACCGGGGCAGAGAACGTCGTCTGGGATTTAACGCCGTTTTACAGCGGCATCGACGACCCCGCGATTGACCGCGATATGCAGCAGGCCATCCAGCAGGCGCAGGACTTCGCCGCGCGCTATCACGACCACATCGGCGAACTGGACGGCCCCGCCATGCTTCAGGCGCTTCAGGACTACGAAACGATTTTCATCGCGGTACATACGCTCGGAGCCTATGCGCAGTTGATCTACAGCACCGACACCAACAACCCGAAGTACGGCGCGCTGGTGCAGAAAATCATGGAGTTCAGCGCGCAGGTCAGTCAGGCGCTGGTCTTTTTCGACCTCGAATGGACGCTGGTGGACGATGCCCGCGCGCAGGCCGTGATGGACGACCCGGCGCTAAAGCGTTACCGCCATGCGCTCGAATCCGAGCGGCGCTACAAGCCCTATCGGCTGAGTGAGAAAGAAGAACAACTGCTGGTCGAAACGGATGTCACCGGCGGCAGCGCATGGACGCGGCTGTTCACGCAGATCATGGGCGCGATGCGTTTCGACTTCGAGGGCGAATCGCTGACGCAGTCGCAGGTACTGGCGAAGCTGCACGAGCCAGACCGCGAGGTGCGGGCGAAAGCCGCCGACGCGCTGACGGCCTCACTGCGCAAAGGCTCGATGGAGCTAACCTATATCTTCAACGTGCTGGCCGCTGACAAGGCCGCTGACGACCGCCGGCGCGGCTTCCCAACCTGGATTTCGGCGCGCAACCTGTCAAATAAAGCCAGCGATGAAATCGTCAACGCGCTGGTGACTTCAGTGACGGCGCGTTACGATCTGGTTGAGCGTTACTACCGGCTCAAGCGGGCGCTGCTCGGCTACGACGAACTGTACGACTACGACCGCTACGCGCCGTTGTTCGAGGAAAACGACCGTACCTACCCGTGGGACGAAGCCCGCGAGATCGTCCAGAGCGCCTATCACGCCTTCTCGATGGATCTCGGCGGCATCGTTGACCGGGCCTTCGACGAGCGCTGGATTCACGCGGCGCTGCTGCCGGGCAAGCGCGGCGGCGCCTACTCGATGCAGACCGTCCCGCGCATTCATCCCTACGTCTTCATGAATTATACCGGCAACGCCAACGACATCATGACGCTGGCGCACGAGCTAGGTCACAGCGTCCACCAGCATCTGGCGACGCAGGCGCAAACCTACCTGAGCGCCCAATCGCCGTTGACGACCTCGGAAACAGCTTCGACGTTTGGCGAGATGCTGGTGTTTCAGGACTTGATGGCGAAAGAACCCGATCCAGCCCGCCGTCTCGCCATGCTGGCGCGCAAGATTGAGGACTCGTTCGCCACCGTCTTTCGGCAGATTTCGATGAATCGTTTCGAGGACGCGCTGCACAATGGCCGTCGTCGTGAAGGCGAGCTGACCAGCGAGCGCCTGAGCGAGCTATGGATGGAAACGCAGAAGGCCATGTACGGAGACAGCCTGACGCTGCGTGACGACTACGGTCTCTGGTGGAGCTACATCCCGCACTTCCTCAACACCCCCGGCTACGTCTACGCCTACGCTTTCGGCGAGCTGCTGGTGCTGGCGCTGTTCAACCTGTACCGCGAGCGCGGCACGGCCTTCGTGCCACAGTACCTCAACGTGCTGGCGGCGGGCAATTCCGACTATCCCGAAGCGATCCTCAGGACAGTTGGCGTCGATCTGGCCGATCCAGCCTTCTGGAACGAAGGGCTGAAAGCCATCAGCGACCTGATCGACCAGGCCGAGCAGCTTGCCCGCGAAGTCTTCCCGGATAAAGTGAAGTAGAATCGAGAGCCGAGAGCCGAGAGCCGAGAGCCGAAGTAAGGCTAAATTTCGGCGGCACTTGCGTCAACCTGAAAGTCCACGGCCTTCATCCGTGGACTTTTATTTCCCACCCCCTGCCGCCCGTGGCTGGAAGCCTGTAGGGGTCTACTGTATCAGGCCTGGTTTTACCCCTTAAGCTGTTAACCGGCATTGGCCGGGTTTTAGTCGTCTCGGTCGGTCGTAAAGCGAGATCAGTTTCTTCCTTTTCTCGGTTCTCAGTTCTCGGCTCTCGGTTCTCTTGTTTATATTCTTTTGAGAAAACCTTCACAAAAATTCGTTTCTGTTCAAGACTCGACAGGCGGAGATGCCGCTATATTAAGACTATTGAGAATGGCGGCCAGAAGAAACTGAACGGAGCCTGTCGCTATGGGAATTGAAGTCACCTGGGATAACCTCGAGCGCACTATTCTGCGTCTCGATTTCGACAGCGGCTGGACGGTCATAACGCTGGAAGAAGCCCTGCGCTACGCCTGGGACCTGATCCGCAAATCGAACCACAAAGTCGACGCGGTCATGAACCTGACTGAACACTGCACCCTGCCCGACGGCACGATCATGCGCTTTCAGGGTCTGTTGGCCGCCGCGCCCGAAGGACTGGGCTTCATCGCCGTCGCCTGTCGCGCCCACTCGATTGAGAATGCCTTCAGCCTGCTTAATCATATCAACCCGCTGCTCGGTGGACGCCTGGTGTTCGTGCCGTCAGTTGAAGGCGCGCGTTCCGCTCTGGCGCACCCATACACCCTGAACAACACGGTTTCACCGGCTCAGGTCAGCAATTCGTAGCTCAACGATCCGGTCGAGTCCGGCATAGTCGTCGAAGACTGTCGCGCTCTCCAGCGGCAGCACTGCCGCCTCCGCCAGCACCGCCGCGCCCTGCCTCGCGCCGATTTCCAGCAGCAGCACCATTCCCGGTCGGCTGTATCCTCGCAACTGATCGAACAATCGACGGATCAACGCCAGCCCATCCGGCCCACCGTCGAGCGCCAGATGCGGCTCATAGCGGCTGACGGCTAGCATCGGCAGCTCATCTGCCGCAATGTACGGTAAATTCGCCATCACGACGTCCGGTTGAATAGCGCGCTCGATCAACGGCGCGAGTAAGTCTCCCTGTAGAAATTCAATCTGCTTCGCCACGCCCTGCGCGTCGGCATTGCGTCGCGCCACCTCCAGCGCCGCCGGGCTGACATCGACCGCATAGACCTGCGCCGTTGGGGCGTGGGCCGCCAGCGTGACCGCCAGCGCCCCGCTGCCCGTGCCAATATCGGCCACAATCGGCGCAGCCCACCGACGCGCCGCCACGAGCGCCCGTTCGAGCAGCAGCTCAGTTTCTGGCCGGGGAATCAGCACGTCAGGCGTGACGATCAATTCGCGGTCGTAAAAAGCGCGCCGACCGAGCACATAAGGCAGCGGCTCGCCCTGCGCCACGCGGACGACCAGCGCATCGAAACGCTCAAGCTGATCGGCGGTCAGGGTCGCTTCAGGATGCGCCAGCAAATAAGCCCGTTCGACGCCGAGCGTTTCGCACAACAGCACCTGCGCGTCAAGCGAGGCGCTGTCCGACGCCGGGCCGATGCGCTGCTTCGCCTGCGCCAGCGCGTCGCGGATGCCGGTCACGGCGCGACCTGGTCACCGAAAACATCGAACGTATCGCGCGCATCGGCGTCGGTTTGCTGCAAAAAGGCGAGGTCAGAATACGGCCCGAACACGTCCGGCATCTGCTTGAGGAAGTCGATATACATTCGCAGCGTCAGCCGCTCCGAAGCGTGCCAGCCGTCGTAAAAATCATCATCGCTGCCGCCGAGCGCCGCGCCGTCCTCATAAGTGTCGATAAAGCGACCGCCATAGCGCGCGAACAGCTCGACCAGCAGCGGGTTGAGCTTCTGCACGTAAGTATGCCGACCATCGGCCATCATCTGCCGGTAGAGCGCAGGCGCGAACACCTGCGGAAAACCGATGGCCTGAATACCATGCTGCTGACAGAACTGCAAAATCCGCTCAACCTGCGCCAGTCGCGCCGGGGAAACAGTGTCACCGTCGATATACATTTCCTGACCGGCGCGCAGCAGATCGAGATGGTGCTGGCGCTCATTCTGCGGCCAGAGATAGTGTTTAGCGATAAAGTCACCAAACTGCTCACTGCCGTCGTTGCGATAGCCCTGACCGTCACGGATCGCGCGCCAGCCGAGCGCCAGTCCACCGTGCAGCGGCTCGCGCCGGGCCAGCAGCAGGCCGATATCGATAGGTTCCTGCTGCGCGAGAATCTGCATCACACCGCGATTGACCTGAAACACTATCTGGAAGTCGTTCGGATCGCGCGCCGGATAGTCAATCGGGTAAACGTAGGCATCGTTAAACCAGACGCTGTCGATACCGAGGATCACAATTCCCGGCAAAGCATCCGGGTCGATAGCGCGCAAAATTTCCTCGATCTGATCGAGGCTGAAGGCTGGCCCACCCGCGTTGTAAAACGCACGGGGCTGCCGGTTGAAAAACATCGACCGAAATTGCAGCACGTGTGACGACCCCAGGGCAATAATCTGCGGCTTGCGGGCATTGACCGACATCGTCTTATAGGTGACGTCGCGCGAGCCAAAACGGGGCCGGTACATCACTGGCGAGTCGGACAGTTGCAGCGTAATCACAGTTGAGAGTGGCATCGATTCGCCGGTATAGATGAGGAAGCTGGTAAAGACCAGAAACGCCAGCGCGAACGGCAGCACGAACAGGACGATCTGCCGCCAGAAGCGCGCCTTCGGGTGGGTTGCCAGCGGCGCGCTGGCGGCAAAACGCTGAGACTCACGCGCCATCATAGGGACGGTTCCTGCACGAGAAGATAAGATTCATCGGGTGGCGCGCCTCATGATTCATGGCATGAACTGGTTGCCAAAGACGGTAAACGAATTCGTGGCCTGAGCATCGACCTGCTGCAAGTAGTCAGGATCGGAATACGGCCCCAACTGCTCTGGCAGCGCTTCGAGCATTCGCAGATAGAGCCGCAGATCGACCTGCTCGGAAGCGTGCCAACCGTCAAAAAAGTCGGCGTCGGTCGCGCCCAGCGCGGCCCCGTCCGAAAAATCGAAGTAGCGCGCGCCATAGCGGCTGAATAATGCCTTCAGGCTGGCAGGCAGCTTATGGACGTAACCCAGCTTATCGTCCGCCTGAACGCCCTGATAGATCGACGGCATATAGGGCAGGGTAAAGCCGATGACCTCAATCTGGCGCTGCTGGCTGTATTGCAGCATCCGCTCGACCTGCGCCAGCGCCGTCACCGAGACGATGTCCCCTTCGTCGTAGGGATAATCGTTGTCGTTGAGGTCTTCGAGATTCTCGGCGCGCTTTTCCTGCCGGTACTGCGGATCATCCAGGCTTTCCTTTTGCAGGCTGCCATCGTTACGGAAGCCCTCACCATCAAGGATAGCAGAACGACCGAGCGCCAGCGCGCCGGTGATCGGATCGCGTCGCGCCAGCATCGCGCTCAAATCCAGATCGTCGCCCCCGATCAGGCGCTGCATCTCACTCCGGTTGACGCGAAAAATGGTCTGAAGGTCATTCACTTCCGGGCCATTTTCATCCTCGTCGGGATTGCTGGCGTCATTGAACCACGTCTGATCCAGCCCCAAAAGCAGCAGATCAGGCAGCGCGTCAGGGGCAATCGAGTACAGGAACAACTCCATTGACTCGAGCTTCTTCCCCGACAGCCCGGCGTTATAAGCGAGCGCTGCGCGTCGATTGAAGAACATCGAACGAAACGCCATCACCCGCGACGAGCCAAGCACGATCACATCCGGCCTGCGGGCATCGACCGACATCCGCTTATAGGTCAGCAGGCGAAAGCCACGATCTGGCCGATAGAGAACCGGGGCATCGCCCATCTGCATCGAGACGACCAGCGCCAGCGGCATCGACTCGCCGGAGTAGATCAGCAGGCCGGTGAAAGTCAGGAACGCCAGCGCAAAGGGCAGTGTAAAGACGATCAGGCGCTTCCAGAAATGCGCGACTGCGGCCTTTTGACTGGCAGCAGCGCCCACGGCGTTCGTCATGCGGGCAGGTCGAGAAAAAGAAGCCAAAGCACGTTTCCCTGTCCGCTCAGAATTTGAAATAGATGAACTGAGGCGCGCCAACCCCATACGCGCCGGAGAAGATGACAGCCGCAGCCGTCCCATAGTAGATGATCCAGCGCACGAGCGCCGGGCTGGCGTGGAACAAACGATCAAAGCCCCAGCGTTCGATGCCGCCGTCGATCAGCAGCAGCAGGGCGATCAGCGCCAGCGACAAACCAAATTCGGTGCTGGAACTGAGCAGCCCTGCGCTGAAAGGATCGGCAATTGCGCTGCCATCGAACGCCAGCAAATGCGTCATGACGTAAGCAGCGTCATCAAGGCTGTTGGCGCGAAAGAAAATCCAGGCGAAAGTGACCAGGGCGAAGGTGAACAGGACGCGCGCCACCGTCGCCCATGATTTCTGCGGCAGCACTACGATACGAAAATGGCTGAACAGCGCCTCGACAACGACGTACAGGCCGTGCAGCGCGCCCCAGATGACGAATGTCCAGCTTGCGCCGTGCCACAATCCGCTGACCAGAAAGACGATCATCAGGTTGAGCAGATAGCGCGGGAATGGCACGCGGTTGCCGCCGAGCGGGATGTAGAGGTAATCACGAAACCAGGTCGAGAGTGAAATATGCCAGCGGCCCCAGAACTCGCGCGCCGATTGAGCGAAGTACGGCTGACGAAAATTAATCATCAGCTCAAAGCCCATGATTTTGGCCGTGCCACGGGCGATGTCGGTATAGCCGGAGAAGTCGCAATAAATCTGGAAAGCGAAGAAGACAGTGGCGAGAATCAGCGACAGGCCGCTGTAATCGTGAGCGTGGTTGTAGACCGCATCGACATAGATCGCCAGCCGGTCGGCGATGACCACTTTCTTGAAGAAGCCCCACAGCATCAGCCGCAGCCCCTCGACAGCGCGTTCGGGGTCGAAGCGATGCTCGACGTGGAACTGCGGCAGCATCTGACCGGCGCGCTCAATCGGCCCGGCGACAAGCTGGGGGAAGAACGAGACGAAGGCCGCGAACGTCCCGAAATGCGTCTCCGGCTCGACCTTGCGCCGATAGACGTCGATGGTATAGGCCATCGACTGAAAGGTGTAGAAGGAGATGCCGACCGGCAGCGCCAGGCTGAGGGTTGGCGCGGGATAGCTGACGCCCAGCGTTCCGGCCAGCTCGTGAAAGGAAACGGTAAAAAAGTTGAAGTACTTGAACAGGAACAGCACGCCGAGATTCATGCTCAGGCTGGCGGCCAGAAACAGCCGCCGCTGGAACGGTTGCTCGCTGCGTCCGATCAGGCGCGCGGCGGTGTAATCGACCGCCGTCGTCAGCAGAATCAGGACGACGTACTGCGCCTGTCCGAAGGCGTAGAACAGATAGCTGACCAGCACCAGCAGCAACCAGCGAAAGCGCTGCGGTGTCAGGAAGTAGAGCGGCAGGACGATGCAGAAAAAGAGAACATATTCGGGCGAAATAAAGGTCATCGAGAACGTATCCTCACCTCTGCCTCTCTCTCAAAGCGAGAGGTGAAGCAATCTTACCTAACCTGAGCGCCAGGGCTGTCAGCCGCCGCTCGCCAGCTTCTCCGCCTGATCGCGCGTAATCAGCTCGTCGATGAAGACATCGAGATCGCCGTTGAGCACGGCGGGCAGGTTGTAGCTGGTCACGTTGATGCGGTGATCGGTCACGCGGTTCTGCGGGTAGTTGTAGGTGCGAATCTTCTCCGAGCGGTCGCCCGTGCCGATCTGACCGCGACGCTCGCTGTCCTGCTCGCTCCGCTGCTTCTCAAACTCGATCTCGTACAGCCGCGCCAGCAAAATCTGCTTCGCGCGCAGGCGGTTCTGGAGCTGGCTGCGCTCGTCCTGAACAGCCACGACCAGGCCGGAAGGCAGGTGCGTCAGGCGGACGGCGGTAGCGTTCTTCTGCACGTTCTGGCCGCCTGCGCCGCCGCTGCGATAGACGTCAACGCGCACATCGCCCATGTCGAGGTTGACGTCAACCTCGTCAACTTCGGCCATGACTGCGACCGTGACGGTGCTGGTATGGATGCGCCCCTGACTTTCGGTTTCGGGGACGCGCTGAACACGATGCACGCCGCTCTCCCATTTGAGACGACTGTATGCGCCATGTCCTTTAACCTCAAAGCTGATCTCTTTGAAGCCGCCAACGCCGGTTTCGTGCTGATCGATGACGTCTACCTTCCAGCCGCGCGCCTGCGCGTAGTAGGTGTACATGCGGAACAGGTCGGCGACGAACAGGCCAGCCTCGTCGCCGCCTGCGCCCGCGCGAATCTCGCAGATGACGTTTTTATCGTCGCGCGGGTCTTTGGGCAGCAGCAAAATCTTCAGCCGCTCGTACAGGTCGGCGGTGCTGGTTTCGAGCGCGGCGACTTCTTCCTGAGCCATCTGGCGCAGGTCGGCGTCGTCTTCGCTCTCGACCAGCGCCTTTGCCTCGTCGAGCTGCTGAATCTGGTTCTGGTACTCACGGTACGCCTCGACGATCTCTTCCAGCGAGGCGCGCTCCTGAGCGAAGGCGCGAAGCTGCTCATGATCGTTCATCAGGGCCGGGTCGCCCATCAGCGTTTCGAGTTCGTTATATCGGGTGGCGATACCCGCCAATCGGTCTAGCATGTGGCTTACAAATCCCGTGGAATATCGGCTGGAAGGCCTCTATTATACGTGTCGGACGGGACGCTAAACAGGGCGAGACACAGGCATTACTTCGTCGGCAGATTGAGGCCCGCCGCGACCCGCGCGAGCAGCCGACCGCTGTCCTTGAGGACGCGCCGCTGCGTCGGGTAATCGACGTAGTAGACGCCGAAGCGCTTGCTGTAGCCCTCAGCCCACTCGAAATTGTCCATCAGGCTCCAGACAAAATAGCCCTTGAGCGGCACGCCTTCATCGAGCGCCTGCTGCGCCGCGCGGAAGTGACCTTCGAGGTAAGCCAAACGCCGGTCATCGTGGACTTCGCCATCGGGAGCAACGACATCCTCGAAGGCTGCCCCGCTCTCGGTCACGTAGAGCGCGGGCGGCGCGTACTCAGCGTGGACACGCTTGAGCAGGGCATACAGGCCGTGCGGGTAAACTTCCCAGTCGCTGGCCGTATGCTCTGCGCCTTCCTGCGTCACCTGCCTGGCCTGCAAAAGCATCTGTTCCGGCTCATCGGCGATGACGCCGCGCGTATAGTAGTTGATGCCGAGAAAGTCCATCGGCGTGGCAATCTGCGCCAGATCGCCCGGTTGAATGTCCGGCATGAACATGCTGTACTGCTCAACCATGTCCGGCGGATACTCGGCGCGGAACAGCGGATCGAGATACCAGCGGTTGGTAAAGCCGTCGAAGCGCGCGGCGGCGGCCTTATCCTGCTGGCTCGACGTCGCCGCCTCGACCTGCACCAGATTGAGCGCGATGCCGACCTTCGATCCCGGCGCGTTGGCGCGGATCAGGGGGATAGCCGCGCCGTGCGCTAAATAGGCGTGATGCGTGGCCGCAATCGCCAGCGAAGGATTGCCCGACGGCAGCCCCGGCGCGTGGATTCCAAACACATAGCCGAGCCAGGTGAAGACCCACGGCTCGTTGAAGGTCGTCCACTGTTTGACGCGGTCGCCGAGCGCCCGCGAGACGGTATCGGCGTAGCGCAGGTAGTCATCGACGATTTTACGCGCCGTCCAGCCGCCCTCATCCTGCAAGGTCTGCGGCAAATCCCAGTGATAGAGCGTGACGTAAGGCGTCATGCCAATAGCGAGCAGGCCATCGACGAGGCGGCTGTAGAAATCGAGGCCGGGCTGATTGACGCGCCCGCGCCCTTCGGGGTAAATGCGCGGCCATGAAATCGAGAAGCGATACGCGCCGACGTTCAGATCGCGCATCAGGGCGATGTCGCTCCGCCAGCGATGGTAATGGTCGCAGGCAACGTCGCCGGTATCGTTGCCGCGAATGTTGCCGGGTTGGTGGGTGAATGTGTCCCAGATGCTCGGCCCCTTGCCGTCATCGGCGGGCGCGCCCTCGATCTGGTACGCAGCGGTCGCCGTCCCCCAGACGAAATCCTCAGGGAAATGGAAATCCAGCTCTGTCATGCAGCTTCACCTCACCTGCGTCTATTGAACACATTGACGCCAGTATACAAATTTCAGGCCCATCGAGAAATTTCCGCCAGATCGAACGCCAGCGGCTGCGCGCCTGCTGCAATCAGGGCGCGATTGCCGCTGGCGTCGAGGTCGAGCGCGTAGACTTCGCGCCGCTGCTCGAACGCGCGGCGAGCGGCATACATCGCGCCGCCATCGACGCCGGTTTCAACCACGATCAGCCGGTCACACAGGCCGCTGATGATGCGATTACGAGCGACGAGATTGGCCGGACTCGGCGGCGCGTTGGGCGCGATCTCGCTCAGGAGCGCGCCGTGCTTCAGGATCGCTTCCGCCAGGTTGAGATTATGCTCCGGGTAGACGCGCAGCACGCCGCTGCCGAGGATCGCCAGCGTTCGGCTGCCCGCGCCCAGCGCGCCGATATGCGCCTGCGTGTCGATGCCAAGCGCGAGGCCGCTGACGACGACCACGCCCTGCCGCGCCAGCCGCGCGCCAATCTCGCGGGCAGCCTGTTCCGCGCGCGGCGACGGTCGGCGCGTGCCGACAATCGCCACGACTGAATCAGGCAAAGCGTGCCAGTGGCCGCGCGCGAACAGAGTCGGCGGCGCGTCCTCGACCCGGCGCAGGCGCTCCGGGTAGGCCGGATCATCGAGCGTCAGCAGGCGCACGCCCGCGCTCTCCCAGAGCGGAATCGCCTGCTCGACGCGCGCCAGATCAGCCGCGACAATCGCCGCCGCGATCTTCGGCCCGACGCCGCGCACCTCGCGCAGCGCCCGCGCGTCGGCTTTGAGGACGGCGCGGGCATCGCCGAAGCGGGCGAGCAGCGCGCGCAGCGTCTTCGCCCCAACCCGGTCGATGAGGCTCAACGCCACCCAGGCAGGATCGACCACGAAGCTAGTCTTCCTCGTAGTATTCGATGATCGAGAGCAGCATGGCGTTGATAAAAGTGTTGACCTGCCGGAGCAGCGCGCTCCATTCGGTCGTGGTGCGCGGCGTGATGATTTCCGACCAGGTGAGGATGGCGTTGATGACGAAATCGCTGAAATAAAGGAAACCGCGCGTGGCTTGCGGCAGCGTCAGGCCGTCGGTCTGGAGCAGGATGGCATATTCCTTGCCGAGTCGAATGGCGGTCATAAGCTGTTCGTCAGGCGCGCCTGCGGCCAGAAATTTACGCAGTTCCTCAAGCGCCGTCCGCCCGCGCTGGCGCAGCGCCTCGCGCGTCGCCTCGCTCATGGCGGCGTACCACGGGACATTCGCCAGCGTCCCGCCGCCGACCTGCATCCGCGTCTGGCCGAGCGCGTTCTGAATGATAATCTGCACCTCGGACGTCTGATGCTCGCCCTGCGTGGCTTCGGCCAATCCCCTCAGGTCGCTGCGGCGAAAGCGACGATGCCCGCCGGGCGTGCGGCGCGACGGCAGATCGCCCCTGTCGGCCCAGTTACGCACCGTGGCCGGGTGAACGCCCAGAATATCGGCAGCCTGCCGTAAGCTGACCCAATCGCTGCTGTCCGTCATCGCTGCGTAACGCCCTCGCTTCAGCGCAAGTATACATGAGAACAGACGCTCACACCGAGAAAGAAGCGGCATTCTATTCTGCGAGTTCTATGATATTCCGCAGCGAACAGGTGACAAATGCCGGATGCCAGCGGCTGATTCTGGCGCAAACAATAGGATGGTGGAATAGAGTATCCTGCGCAAAAGGAAGGCGAAAATGAATACCGCTTCCCGCCGCCCGTTAGCCCCTCTAGTGATCGTCTCTCTCTGCCTGTTTCTTCTAGGGATCAATGGCCTGATAGGCGGCTACCTGATGTTGAAAGAGCCGCTCGGAACGCCGATGGGATTGCCTGTAGCTGCACTCCAGCGCACTCCGTTTCAAGACTTTACCGCGCCGGGGCTGTGGCTTTTCTTCATCTGGGGCATCGGAAGTCTGGTAACGCTTATCGGTTTGTGGTTACACCCGTATCGCCTGATAGGCTTACTGGACAAACATTGGGCGTGGGTATTTACACTGCTGATCGGCTTCGGCCTGTTTCTCTGGCTGACCTTTCAGCTCTTTACACTTCCGGCTATCGCGCCAATTCAGATTATCCTGTACGGGCTGGCGATACTTTTGATCGCCTTACCCCTGCTGCCCAGGATGCGGCGGTATTATCAGGTTCCGGGGCGATAACCCACCGTCAGGCGACGTGCGAGAATCAAAAGCCCGGCTCGCGGGGAGTCGGGCTTTCGCAGCAGCGGGGGCTTGATGAGCCGGATTACTGATCGGTGTGCGGACGCTCGCCCAGCGTCAGCGGAAGCTGAAGGGTCTTGCCACTGCGCAGCACCGTCAGGGTGATCTGCTGGCCGGGCTGAGTGTTGTTGGTCAGGTAGGTGATGAGCGCGTTGAAACCGGTGACAGGCTGGCCGTCGATAGCGGTAATGATGTCGGCGGACGATGGAACTGTCAGCGAGTCAATCGTGGTCATTTGGCCGGCGTTACGCAGGCCCGCCTGAGCCGCCGGGCTGCCGGGCTGCGTCCCCATGACGACGACGCCGCGGGCATTATCCGGCAGATTGAGCGCCTGCATAATCGCCAGATCGACATCATTCGGATAGCTGGACAGGCCGAGATAGCTGTAGCTCACCGCTCCCTTGTCGATCAGGGTAGCAGCGACGCGCCGCACCAGATTCGACGGGATCGAGAAGCCGATGCCAGAACTGCTGTTGGAGCGGCTGACGATCTGCGAGTTGACGCCGACGATGTTCCCGTTCAGGTCGAGCAGCGGGCCGCCGCTGTTACCGGGGTTGATCGCGGCATCAGTCTGGATGACGGAGCCAATCTGATAGTTGGTCAGGCCGGTGATCGTCCGGTCGGTTGCGCTGATGATTCCGGTGGTCATCGTCCACTTCTGGCCGAAAGGACTGCCGATGGCAACGACCGACTGGCCGACGAACAGCGTGTCCGAGTTGCCGAAAGTCACGGGGTGCAGCTCGCTCACAGGCAGGTCAACCTTGATGACGGCAAGATCGGAATCGGGGTCGAGGCCGACGACCTCGCCCTTGACAATCGTACCGTCGAAGAAGTTGACTTCGATGCGGGTCGCGCCTTCAACGACGTGGTTGTTGGTGACGATGTGGCCCTGCGTATCGATGACGAAGCCCGTGCCAGTGCCTTCGAGCAGGCCGCCGCCCTGCTGGAAGGGGTCATTGCCGGTCGCGCCGGAACTGCGAGCAACCACGTTAATCGAAACGACTGACGGTGTCACCTGCTTGTAGATATTACTGTAAACTTCCTCAACATCCGCCAGCGGATGCGCCTGATTCGCAGGCGCGGTCTGAAGCGCTTCGGGAGCGACGCCGAGCGCGGCCCCGGCAATGGATCGGGAGATGGAGGAGGTGCCGATGAAGAAGCCACCGACCACCAGCATACAGGCGATCAGCAGCATGACGGCGCGTCTCGCAATTTTGGAGGACATAGAAGCAAAACTCCCCTACTGTTGCCGTGGGTCTGGAATGCCCATCAGCGTGCTAACTACAGACAGCATCATAAAACGCCTCAATGAGTATTTACTGAGTTCAGCATCGACTTTCTGGCATATTTACAAAGAGTTTACAAGTCGCCTTATTCTCTTTTAGTCTCCGGTTACAGCGACCGTTATCGCCTGTGATCGCGGCTCGAATCGATCCTTGAGGCGCAGGAAGGGGCGCTCAAAAAAGCGATAAGACAGGAAGGCCAGCGCGAGAGTCACCAGCACCGTGGGGATCAGCCGCGACGATTCCGGCACGCCATTCGCCTCAAGCACCCGGACGACCGGGTAATGCCAGACATAAATGCCATAGGTCAGGTCGCCTGCCGCTTTCGACCACGGCCATTCTAACCTGACCAGCGAGCGCCGGTTCGTGCTGATATTGAGCAGGAAGATCGCCACTAAAGTCGAAAAGGTCAGGTCATAGAGCGGCACGACCATATCGGCCATAACCATCGACAGCAGCAGCAGAATAACGGCGATCTGCACGGCGGGATGATAGAGAACGTACAGCCAGCGGGATTGTTTGACGACCAGCCACGCCGCCAGCGCGCCGACGGCCATACACTCGAAACGAATCTCACGCGCAAACGCGAGAATGCCCGACGAGGTCGCCAGGCCATACCCTGTCCAGACAACGATGATGGCGACGCAGAGCAGACCGACCGAGAAGCGCCTGACCAGCACCGGCCAGAGAGCGTAAAACCATTCTTCGACGCCGATAGACCATAACTGTTCGGCAGCCCCTAACCCTTGATCCATCACGGCGTGAGCCAGATGCGGCGACAGCAGCAGCGCGCCAACAAACGCCGACGGAACGACAGGCTTCGTGCCGATCAGCGGCAGGACGAAAGCGCTCAGGAACACGATCAGAAAATAGAGCGGCAGGATTCGCAGTTCACGGCGGATATAAAACGCCTTCAGGTCAATCTGCCCGGCGCGCTGGCGCTCGATCAGCAGCCGATAAGTGATGAGGTAGCCTGAGAGGACGAAAAACAGCGTCACTGAGTCCGGCCCGTTAAGCGTAAACGGAAGCAGGCGCGGGTCTGACGTGGCATGAACCATCATGACGCACAGGGCGGCATAAAAGCGGACGGCATTCAGTCCGGGCAGGTAGCGCATATCCGACCTTCAGATCGAAACTGATGCTCCCATCTTAGCCCCGGCCTCGTTTGCCGCGCACAAATATTTGACGCCCGTGATGGATAATCGTTTTGAGCAAGTTTTCAGTTCGCGGGCGCGAAAAAATCGCGCCCCCAATAAGCTGTGACGACCAGATTCATTACCGCTGTTGAATGTCAAAATTCACCTGAGGACGGTCAGGGCGTGGCCGAGGTCGAGGACATCCATATCCGCCACGTCGATGGCTACTATGTCGCCCGCTGGCGCGATCAGGAATACAGCGTCCCGGCCACCATGCAGTATGATGATCTTTTCGATATTGCAATCTACCCCGGAGGCATCTTTATGTGCGCGTTGCTTCTCAAGCTCGCTCTGGCTGTGGCCGTACTTGGTTTACTGTGCAGCGCGGCATCGCTTTGCGGTCTAAGCTATTTTTAAGACTCTGGAGGCCCCATGAAACTTTACCTATCCTCACCCTTGTCGCCCTGCTCCTGCTCGCGCCAGTCGTCCAGTCGGCCTCGGCGCAGTCGCTGCTGTCCTGTACGCCGACCGAACTCAAGGACACCGCCCAGACCGCCGAGCGGAGCGGGGTCAACGACATGGTTCGACTTTATGACTTTTCCGATGAGCATGGTGCGAGGTTCACAATCATTGTCGTCGCCAAATGGCAGCTTCGCTGGTGGCGCGACTATGTTCTCCTTTTGCCCCCTGCAGTGAGGCGATCATTTTCAGTCTCACTTACGGCCAGTTGCTCGACGAATCGCTGATTACGGTGCTGACGCTCGGAACCGACCGTAATCAGATCGCTTTCGACCGAGCCTTCCGACTGCACGATCTCCAGCAGTCGGCCATCGAGCAGTACACGGCGCTCCAAATCCCGGCGGATCGCCGACCGCCCCCTTTGCCCACCCAGGCGCGTTAATTCCAATTCGGGCCGGTCGGAACTGCTGAGATACTCGTGTCCGGTCGGTCAAGTGGTCATCCGATGGAGTCGACGATTTCGTCGGCGGGCGATGGCTCAAGCGGCTTTCCGGCTCGACTTACTGCGTCGAGCGGGTGAAAGCGAGGACTGAGTTGCCGGATGAGGCGTAAATCATGCGCTGATTCGAGTCGACGGTGACTTCGGCCAGCGAGGTGAACAGCGCCTCATTCTGGGCGCGGTAGGCAGCGATGAACGTCCCGGCCAGCGTGGTTTCGTAGATCGTCCGGTTCGACTTATCGACGACGAACAACCCCTGCGCAATCGGGTTATTGTTGAGGAACATACTGTTGGCGGCAGTCACCTGCTGGCCTTCAGGGAAGCTGGCGAAGCCGAACGGAATCGCGCTGCCAGACGCGAACTTCTGCACCGAGCCGTCCTGCATCAGCAAATAGACCTGTCCCTTGTCGTCGATCCCGAAATCGACGGCCTCGTGAATATCAGGGCGTTTGTCGCCGACAAAATATTCGACCGGCGGGCTGGAAAACGCGCCGCCGCTCGGCTCATAGCGCCACAACTGGTTGGCCGCCGGGTCGAGTACGTACAGGCTGCCGTTCGACCAGAAGCCAATCGAGATGGGATTTACCCAGACATCGGTTCCCGTCAACTGCTGCGCGTCGCAGGAGATGGTTTCGAGGAAGCGCGGCGGACATTCGATCAGCACGCCGTTGCGGTCGAGCGCGACCAGCTCGTTACCCTGACTCAGGCCGTTGCCGTTCGTCGCCCAGGCAATATCAATCAGCTTCGATACCTTGAACTGCGCCACAGATGCATCCCGCCGCATCGACGGAATCGCCTGCGTATTGGCGGGAACAATCCCGCTGCCGTCCGCCGTCAGCTTGACGCGGTAGACCAGGTCATTGAGCGCGTCGAGCGCGTACAGGTCTTCGCCCTGAAGCACCAGCCGTGTCACGTTGGCGTTGGGCAGCGCGGCAATCGCCTTAACGTCACGGCGGTCGATCTGGAGCAGACGGTCGATGATCGTCCGGCCTTCGCTCGCCAGCGCGACCGCTGCCGGATCGCCCGGATGAAGCTGGTTGCAGCGGTCGATGACGACCAGCACCGCGTTCCAGGCGGACGTCGTCCCGGCGACATCGCTCGACGAGATATTACGCGCGACGGTGGCGGTGTTATTGGCCTGATCGAGGCACAGCTCGAACTCGCTCTCGCCCGTGCCAGACAACCACAATGCCAGCACGAAAATAACCACGATCACCGGAATCAGGATGGCAAGGCCCGCCGTCAGCGGCGTCGACCACCAGCGGCGGCGCGCCCCTTCCTTAGGCGGCGGCATCAGCCGGTCAAGGGTGCGACCAGCAAAGCCCGCCGCTTTCGATACGCCGAGCGCGCTTTTCCCGGCTGCCGTCTGCGCGGCAACCGTCAGCGCGCCGGGGACACGCTCGCGCGGCCTCTGAACGGCGCTGTCCGTCTCCCCGCCGCTCTCGCCGTCGGCAGCAGGCGCGGACGACTCAGCCGGTTTTGGCGCGGCATTGACCTCGGCAGTCGATTCGACTTCGCGCACAGGAACTGGCGCGGCCACTTCCGGCGGGACGAACTCAGCAGCGATCAGCGACACCTGAACGGCGATCAGCTCCTTGAGCGCGACCAGCACCGTGCTGATGTCGTCAAGCTGAAGCGCTTCCTCGATCTTCGTCACGTCGAGGTCAGCGAGGTTGTTATCGCTGATGAGCAAACGCGAGCCGGTGGCAATCGCATAGCGCGCCATCCTGACGTCCGGCTCAGAATCGACGCCGAGCGGCGGGCCGAACAGCGCCTCGTCGTCGTCGAAGCTGGCCGGAAACGGGATCAACTCGCCGTCGTTGTCGAGCGCGGCCACCCCGGCACCGACCTTGCCGAGATAAAGATCGGCCCCGCGCAGGACGGCACAAACCAGACTCGCCTCGTAACGGCGGCTGTCAGTCGCGTTATGCTCATACAGGTTTTGATTGAGGGTAGTGAAAACGCTGCGCAGTCCTGCCGTCACGCTGCCGCTGCTGTTGAAGTAGGTTTCGGCGCTGTAATGCGCCATCTGCTCGTAGAAGGCTGCCGGGCCGGGCGCTTCGCCCGACGGCATGACCAGGACAAAAAAGGTGTCGGATTCGCGGCCTCGCGCGGCCTTACGCGGCGCGACTTCGACCAGCGAACCGGGCGGCGCAGCGCTGATGGAGCGCCCGCCCACGACGTAGAGATGCCCGACGAGGGCTTCGTAGTCAAAATGCATTGCCTGATTGCCCGCTTTGTGTCTATGTCTGGGTGGATTCTACACCGATTGCCAACAAAAAGCGGGGAAAGGCTTACGAGGTTTTCGGAGCCGACGAAATCACCTGTCGGGCCAGCTCGCGGAGCGTGTGGGTCGTGATGGGTTTGACGAGGAAGGATTCGTTCTGACTGAGGCTGTAGCTGGACTTGAAATCGCTGTGCGCGGTAATGATGACCGTCTGCATCTGTCTGAGATGGGCCGCCTCATGCGCGTAGTCGAGCACCTGAAGGCCGCTTAACCGGGGCAGCAGCAGGTCGATGAGCAGGAAATCGGGCGCGTGCGCGGTCAGCAGTTCGATAGCCGTCACGCCGTCACCGGCCTGCAAGACCTCGAAGTTCATCGAGTGCAGCACGCGGTCATAAATAAACCGCGAAGCTGCATCGTCATCGACGACAACCGCCAGATACTTCATCCGCATTTCCTCGGCTGACGCCGGATGCTTTTCCGGTAAAGCCATCACCACAATAGCGCACCAATCTATTAATCATAGGCCCCAATTTCAGATGGGGATACACTGGTATGGCGATTGCTACGACTGCACAGGCTTTGATCGGGAATTATATAAGCAGCCGATAACAATGACAAGTCATTGACAAACATTCACCCACAACCGATTCTGTCACTTACAGCACCGTGAACTCGAACTGACTCACGACGGTATCGCCGAGACGAATTTCGACGGTGTACTGCCCGGCGGCGTAACCGTCGTCGCTGCCAAAATAGAAATAGCTGCTGCCCTCGGCATCGAGGCTCCAGAGCAGGCTGCTCCCCTGCAAGAGCGCGCCATTGCGATAAAGCAGGCGCGACCAGGCGACGCCGCTCTCCATGCCGCGATAGCTGAAGAACAGGTAGATACGCCGGATGCCTGCCTGAAAGGTCGTCACTGGCTCAAGCGGCGTGTTACTGGCGGAAAGCTGGCTGTCGGCAGCAATGACGCGAATCAGCGCATTGCGGTTAGCGGGACGGGCATCAGGGAAGGCGCGCAGGTTGAGGGCCGTCTCATAGGTCGCGGTCGGAGTCGGCGTGATCGTCGCGGTCGGTGTTTCGGACGCGGTGGCTGACGCTGTTGGCGTCGAGGTCGGCGTCAGGCTCGGCGCGACAGTCGGAGTCGGCGTGATCGTCGGCGCATCAGTCGCGGCAGGGGCAGCCTCGGTCAGTTCAGCGGCAGCGGTGGGTTGATCGCCGAAGGCGCGGCGCGCGTTCATCAACGCCAGCGAGGCCATCCCGCTGAAAATTGCCAGCGCCAGCGCCAGCCCGAACAGCGTCATCGAGATCAGAAATAGTTGGCCGCCGCGCTGCCCTGCCGCTCGACGCAGCCGCCAGTAGGGTCCGGTGCGCCCGCGCCGAAGCTGCTGAAGCGAGATCAGCAGCAGCAGCAGGCCAAGCGCCAGCAGCCCGACAATCAGATGAGGAACCAGTTGACGAATCATAGGCAGCGCATGATAGCGACCTTTTCTGGCCGCCGTGAATGTCCTGTTCGAGCTGCTGCAAGCCTAGAACTGAAAGCCCTGCCGAAACAGGATCAGCTTGCGGTCGTAGTTGAAGGTGTAACCCTTCAGCCGATCTTCCATCGTTTTCCAGCGCGCGTCATGCAGGGCGGCGCGCAGCGTGTCCAGGTCTTCGAGTACAAATTCGACCTGTCGCGCGGGATAGTTACCGTAGGCTGTTCGCCAGGCCGCCGACATATAGAGCTTCATTTCCTGCATCGCCGGGACGAAATCATCGAGAAGGTAGCGTTGATACTCGACGTAGACTTCGGGTTTAACGTCATAGTTCAACAGCAGCTTGTAGTGCGGGATGATTCGGATGAAGGCCATCACAGTTGCCAGCGCTTAGTTTCGTCCGATTGTAGCCGCCGGACGGTCGATTGCCAAACGCGCCCTTGCCCGCCAATTCTGAATAGGGTAACTTTCAGGTGGAAAGAGAGGGGTATGGCCGACCTACAACAGCGACTCGAAAACCTGCGCCGACAGCTTCAGAATCTGCCAGACGATGTCGATGCAGATACGCTCGCCCAACTGGAGCGCGTCGCGCGCGCGCTGCTCACCGACGCCAAGAACACGTCCTACGAAGCCGCCGCGCAGGCCCTTTTCGGCGAGCTGGCGCGTAAGAGCAACCCGACTTCGCCGACTGCTGCGACCGTCCGTGGCTTGCTGCGCCGCGCCCGCATCCGCCTGGAAATTGCTGGCGACGATGAAGACATTGACGAAGCCATCGACATCCTGTCGGAAGCCATCGCGCTCAACCCGCAGGACGAAGACGTGATCGAGATGCTTCAGGCGGCGGCGCAGCGCAACCAGCAGGCGGCACAGCGCGCCAGCGACCTGTTCGCTCGCTTTAGCGTCCGGCTGCCCGCGCCGCCCCCTGACCCGACGCCAGAGCCACCGCCCGCTCCACCGCAAACACCTCAAACCCCGCCGACGACGCCCGCCGACGCCCGCCGCTCAACGACCACCTCGACGTATCCAACGTCGTCCGGCTACCCCGCCCCGGAGCGCGAGTTGTTCACCGAACCTGCGCCCAGCCGCCGCTCGACGCAGTCCACCGCCGCTTTCAGCAGCGATGTCGATGAAGTGCTGTCGGAACTGACGCAGGCTTATTACGCAGGCGATTATCAGCAGGTCGTCGATCTGGCGAATCGAATTCTCTCGCAGCAGCCCGGCAACGCCACGGCGCTGGAATATCGGCAGAAAGCCGAAGACAACCTGATTCGCGGCGTCGTGCCGGATCATCGCATTCCGTTCGACGCCCGCGTGGCCTACAACCGCGCCAACTCACTCGTGCGCGCGGGCAATTACGACGAGGCCGAGCGGCTGTACCGCGAAGCCCGCGACCTGGCCGAGCGCGCCAATATTCCAAGCTGGAAAGACGCCGAGCAGGCGCTGCTCGAAATTCAGGACTTAGCGCTGGCCCGCGAACTGCTCAACGAAGGCGACCGGCTGATGACTGCCGACAACTGGTCGGAAGCCTTACGCAAATATGAAGGCGCGCTGCGCGTCGTCCCTAACGATCCGCAGGCTGAGGAGCGGATCGAGCGCATCCGCCGCGTGCAGCAGGACGCCGATCAGGCGTCGGTGCAGCTCAGTATGCTCACTGGCACGCTGGCCGATCAGGTGGCGCAGCTCAACAACATCTCGAATCTGATCGCGCGGCTGCGCCAGCTTCTGCCCAACAGCCCGCGGCTGATGCAGCTTTCGCAGGACACGTCCAGCCGCTTCAACGGCATCAAGACCCAGTTGACCGATCAGGCGCAGGCCGCGCTCGTCCGCGCTGGAAATGCCGCCTCGCTCGAAGAACGGCTGGCGCTGACCAATGAGGCGCTGCAACTGCTCGAACTGGGGGCCAAGCTCGATCCCGGCGACAGCGATCTATCCGCCCACCTGCTCGAAGCCCGCGCCGCCGCCAGCGATATGCAGCGCGCGCGTCAGGTGATCGAGCGCGCCTCGTCGCTCATCGCGCAGAACTTCGATAACGAGCTGGTGCAGGCGCGGTCGATGCTGGCCGGGCTGCGGGATTACGCTCAAGACAGCCGCTACCGGACTGTCGTCAGCGACCTGCTGTCGCGCTTCGTCGAGCGAGCGTCAATAGCCGTCGAAGAAGGCGATGCCGCCGAAGCCGAAGACTGGCTCGAAATGACACGCGAGGAGCCGTTCAACATCCTCGGTCGGCGCTCGGAAGTCTCACGACTGGAAACGCAGATCAGGAATATGCGCCGGGGCAATACGCTCCGACTGCTCGGCATTATCATCATCATCATCATCGGCGGCACAATCGCCACGTTCGCCTCGCGGCCTCTGTGGCTGCCAATTATCAACCCGCCGACGGCGACCGCGACCTACACGCCAAGCGACACGCCGACGGCGACCGCGACCTTTACGCCGTCAGATACGGCGACTCCGACAGTGACGCCCTCGCGGACGGTGACGCCGAGCAATACGCCGACCGAGACGCCGACTCCCAGCGAAACGCCGACGCCGACAGCAACGCTGACGCCGAGCGACACGCCGACCATCACCGACACGCCGACCGCGACGGCCACGCTCGTCGTCCAGTGCCGCGTCTTTGTCGCCCGACTCGACGGCATCAACGTGCGCTCGCGGCCCACGACGACCGCGCCACAGATCGGCATCCTGCCGTCCGGCACACCGGCAGATGTGCTCGGCATTGAAACCGGCACACAGAACAACCAGGTCTGGTATCGCATCTCGGCTACGATTGACGGCGCGACGCTGCAAGGCTGGATTCGCAACGATCTGGTCGTGCCGATCTCGCCCTGCCCGACCCTCGGCGGGCAGTAGACGAACCCACTGACCCGTTCGCGCAGCCGATGGCTTTGAGCCACCGGCTGCGGTCACTAAGGTCACGAGCCGACGCGCCGGCGCGTTGATTCACGTCCCGTTTACGGTCGATGCCCACAAAATACCTGTATCTTTGTCTCTATGGAGACATCCCAGGGCAATCGCGTCTAAATCCACCTGAGGTTCTGGAAAGGTCATGGGATGTCGTAGGGGCGCGGCTTTGCGCGCCAGTGACGACAGGTAGCAAGGGTGTCATCTCTATAAGTTCCTCGTGACCCTTTGATGACTGGACAAAAATTTAGACGCGATTGCCCTGGGAGACATCCTGGGTTCTATTGCCTTGCCTACGCTTTTATGCCACAATACGAGGCGAGATTCGGTCTGAGTAACCACCCTTTTAAGACTTGATGTTCTGATGACGCCGACCTGGGCCAGTCGCAGCCCGTCATCATGACGCCCAATTATGAACGGAGCTTCTTTGGATCATGCGTGAGTTAAACGCTACCGAACATACCCTTATCGCCATTGTCCTTGCCATTGCCATCGCTGGCCTGATCTACGCGGGGCTGCTCGCCCGCCAGATTCTGGCTGAGGGCAAAGGCTCACCGAAGATGCAGGAAGTGTGGGGGTATATTCGCACAGGCGCGAATGCCTACCTCAGCTCGCAGTTCCGTATTATTGCCGTTCTGGTCGTCGTTCTGGTCGTCGTCCTGTTCTTCAGCGTTTACGTCGTCAATCCCAGCCCTTATGCCATCGAACACTTCTGCCCTGACGTCGCCGCCGACGCGCGCGCATCCGTCAGCACGACCGACTTTACCGGTGATGCGCTGGCTTACCAGCAGGAAGCCGCCGTCGTCCAGCAGGGCGTCGCCAAATGCGATGCAGCCCGCACCAGCACGGCCTTTGGCCGCGCGGGCGCGTTCCTGATGGGCGCAGTCTTCTCGGCGCTGGTCGGCTTCGTCGGCATGAATATGGCTGTACAGGGCAACGTCCGCGTCGCGGCAGCGGCAGTTGATCCGAAGCGTGGCTACGCGGACGCGCTCCGTATCGCTTACCGCTCCGGCACGATCACCGGCATGTTGACCGACGGCCTCGGCCAGTTCGGCGGGACGATCATCTTTATCATCTTCGGCATCGCCTCGCCGGACGCGCTGCTCGGCTTCGGCTTCGGCGGCACGCTGCTGGCGCTGTTCATGCGCGTCGGCGGCGGCATCTTCACCAAAGCAGCGGACGTCGGCGCTGACCTCGTCGGCAAGGTCGAACACGACCTGCCCGAAGACGACCCGCGCAACGCCGCCGTGATCGCCGACCTCGTCGGCGATAATGTTGGTGACTGCGCCGGGATGGCCGCTGACATCTTCGAGAGCTACGAAGTGACCATCGTCGCTGGCCTGATCCTCGGTCTGGCGCTGGCGACCGTCACGCGCAGCCCGATCTGGATCGTCTTCCCGCTGGTGGTGCGCGGGATCGGCGTTCTTAGCTCCATTATCAGCACCTATCTGGTCAAATCGACATCCGGCAAGGACGCGCTCCACGCCATCACGCGCGGCTTCTACAGCGCGGCAGCCATCAGCCTGGTGCTGTTCGGCCTCGTCACGGTCTTCTACATGCGTGACCCGGCCATCAATGGGGGCGGCATCCTCTGGCAGCCGTTCGCAGCCGTCGCGGTCGGCATCCTGCTCGCTATCGTCATCGACCGCACAACCGCCTACTTCACCGACATCGAATATCCACCCGTCAAGGAAATCGCGCGCAATACGCTGACCGGCCCGGCGACGGTCATCCTCAGCGGGATGGCGTCGGGCATGGAAAGCAGCGTCTGGGCGATCATCGTCATCGCGGGCAGCATTCTCGCCAGCGTTGCCATCTTCGGCCTGTTCCCGATCACCTTCAACGGCACGCCGGTCGAGTCGTTTACATCGGTGCTTTACGGCGTCGCCATGACCGGCATCGGCATGTTGACGCTGACCGGCAACAACGTCTCGATGGACGCCTTCGGCCCGATCTCGGATAACGCGCAGGGCGTGGCTGAGCTGGCCGGTGAGAGCGGCGGCGTCGGCGGCGAAACGCTCGAAAGCCTCGACGGCGTCGGCAACACGACCAAAGCCATCACCAAAGGCGTGGCAATTGGCTCCGCTGTGATCGCGGCGGTGTCGTTGTTCGGCTCCTTCCTGACCGATACGCGCGTCGTCCAGCTTGGCCTCGGCCAACCGCTGTCTGAAACCCTGTTCGCCACCGGCATCAATATCGCCGCGCCGACCGTCTTCATCGGAATGCTGATCGGCGGCGGGCTGATCTTCCTGTTCAGCAGCCTGCTCATCCGCTCGGTCAACCGCGCAGCCTTCCAGATGATCGGCGTCGTCCGCCGCCAGCTTCGCATCCCCGGCATCATGGAAGGGACGCGGACGCCGGACTATGCAGAATGTGTCAGCGTCTCGACGCGGGCGGCGCAGCGCGAGCTGCTGCCTATCGGCGTCCTCGCCGTGCTGACACCGATTGTCGTCGGCTTCCTGCTCGGCGCGGCGGCGCTCGGCGGTTTCCTCGCGGGCATCATCCTCACCGGCCAGTTGATGGCGGTCTTCATGAGCAACACCGGCGGCGCGTGGGATAATGCCAAGAAGTATATCGAGCTGGGCAACTACGGCGGCAAGCGCTCTGAGCCGCATAAGGCGTCGGTCGTCGGCGACACCGTCGGCGACCCGTTCAAGGACACGGCTGGCCCGGCGCTCAACCCGATGATTAAAGTGGTCAACCTCGTCTCGCTGCTGATCGCGCCGCTGGTCGTGACCTCGGCCATCAACACCGAGAATCGTGCGGTGGTCGTCATCGTCATGCTGGTGCTGCTGGCCGTCATCCTCTGGGCGGTACGCCGCAGCAAGCGCGAAGACGCGGAGACGAAGCAGCTCACCGAGCAGGTCGCGGCAGGCGACTAGTTCCCTCACCCCCAACCCCTCTCCCGGTGGGAGAGGGGAGAAGCTCGTATGGTCAGTCAACGCAGCGGTTTCAACAGATACGAACAGGGCGACGCGGCAAAATCCGTGTCGCCCTGTTTTGTTGACCCTGATGATAAGTGAAACAATCTAATGAAAAAAGTTTATCTGCTTGGTTTTCGTGGGACAGGCTTCGCGGAAAGTTATGCTGGAGAACTGGCTCTTATACGAGCGGGACATGTTGGCATTGCCTTCGAGGGCGATGAGCAAACTATTTATGGATTTCACCCTTCACCCCAGGAAGTTGATGAATTTAGCGATGAGGCGAGCCTCCTTAAATATCTGAAAGAAGGAAACTCAGTTCTAAGTACACTTCAGGTCGATACGGAAGTATTCCTCCGTGCTGCGAAACTTGCGGAATTAAATCCGCAAGTGGTCGTCTGGGAAGCTACCATCGAATTACCTGATGGTGACTTTGAACGAATCCGTCAGCAAGCCCTTGAGTGGTATAATCAACAGGCAAACTTTGTTTACGCCTTTCCTGAAAACCAACAGGTTATGCCCTTTGACAAGGACAATTGCGCAACGTTTCCACGTCGCTTAGGATTACCGATACCCGAATATACGGGTCAACTTCGTCTCTACATCCCGCAGCTCAGAGCAATCGGCAAACGGTGGTAAAGCCAAGAAGGATAACATCATGGATTTAGTCCATACAGCTACCGACCAGCAGTTGTTAAGCTTGCTTGAAGATAAAGTGAGTGATCTTGCGTCCTTATGGCGAGGACAGAAAAATACGCCTGAGGCTGACCAGATTGTGCAAACTTATTGGGCCGTTTTGCGCTGCATGATCGCGCTAGGATTCCATCAACCGTTAGACCTCGATTCGGAACTCCCCGACCGCCTGCTACCGCAGGAATACCTCGACATTCTGCACTCCTCATAGAGCCTGTACACTCGAAGTCATAGACGCATCGTTGCTGCGCTCAATGGGAGACCGGTCTGGAGAGCTGGCCGAATTATGGCGCAGTGAAAATGAGATTGTGCGGCAGTATCAAGCGATTTTGCGCTGCATGATCGCGCCAGGATTCCATCAACCGTTAGACCTCGATTCGGAACTCTCCGACCACCTGTTACCGCAGGAATACCTCGACCTTTTCGAGTCGTAAATCGCGCCTGTCCCATCAATGCTCGCTGCCCTCGGCCTGTCAAGCATTGCCCCGTGTGATTCCCTCGTATGTCGTTTATAATTGTTCCTGTCAGGTTCGATTCCCTCAGCTTACTCAGGACAGGTCATGGCGATTCATCTCTGGCACAACCTTTCATCCGGGCCAACGCCGCCCGACATTATTTATGCGGTCGTCGAAGTTCCCAAAGGCAGCCGCAACAAATACGAGTACAGCAAGACAGCCGGCGTCATCAAGCTCGACCGCGTGCTCTACAGCCCGCTGCACTACCCCGGCGATTACGGCTTCATCCCGCAGTCGCTCTACGACGACAACGACCCGCTCGACGTGCTGATAATGATGACCGAGCCGACTTTCCCCGGCTGCGTCATCGAAGTCCGCCCGGTCGGGATGCTCAAGATGCTCGACCGTGGCGAGCATGACGACAAGATTCTGGCTGTGCCGTCGAACGATCCCCAGTTCAGCGACTATCATGACCTCGACGACATTCCCCGCCACTTCCCGACCGAAGTCGAGCATTTCTTCAAGGTCTACAAGCAGCTTGAAGGCAAGGAAGTCGAGACGCAGGGCTGGGTCGGCGCGGCGGAAGCCAAAAAGGCCATCAAGAGCGCGCTCGACATGTATCGTGAGAAGTACCCGCCGCAGCAGATTTAGGTTCGCAGGCCATGCTCAAGCCCTCTTTCAGCCAGAGGGTTTTTGATTCCCGTAGGGCAGACGCAGGGTAGAACCGTCGGCAGGATGCGCTATAATGCGCCGCTGTTTGTTCGCATAGCGTCAGATGGTGTCTGAATGCGCGTTCCCGGCTGGTTATTCATGCTCGGCGTTGTCGGTCTGGTCGGCGCGACCCTGCTTTGCTCGGTCGTCTCGTTCACGGCGGCGCAGCGCTTCGTGATCGACCTCGGCAATTCCGGCGTCAACATCACTGACCCGATTGGCGCGGCCCGCGCCGCCCTTGACCCGAACGCGCTCGACCGCGCCGGTCAGAATCAGAACGTCGAGTTTCCGACGTTTGTCGCGCAGCTTCCCACTATCACGGTCGGCGCGCCAGCGGTTGTCACCTCGACACCGCTGGGCGCGAGCGGGAACGCCGCTCAGCCGACCAGCGCGGCGACCCAGGCTCCGGCGCAGTCGCTGGCTGGCCCGACCGCCACGACCGACCCGCTGGCCGGGTATGAATGGCCTGACCCGCGGCGCTTCAACGTCCTGCTGCTCGGCATCGACCAGCGCAGCGGAACCGGCGACGACGAGAAATTCTTCCGCACCGACACGATGATGGTCGTCAGCATCGACCCGGTGCGGAAAACGGCGGGCGTGCTCTCGATTCCGCGCGACCTGTGGGTTGCCATTCCCGGCTTCAAGGAAGGCCGCATCAACACCGCCAATGCGCTCGGCGATTCGAGCCAGTATCCCGGCGGCGGCCCCGGCCTTGCGGCAGAGACGATCCGGCAGGACCTCGGCCTCGATATCGACGCCTACATTCGGATCAACTTCACGGTCTTCGAGAAGGTCGTCGGCATCATCGCCCCTAACGGCGCGGAAGTCTGCCCGCAGGAAGTCATCGACGATCCGCACTATCCCGACGCCGGTTACGGCATGATCCACGTCCATTTCGACGCGGGTTGCCAGCGGCTCGACGCGGCGCATCTGCTCCAGTACGCGCGCACCCGCATCACCCAGGGCGGCGACTTCGACCGCTCGCGCCGCCAGCAGGAAGTGCTGCGCTCGCTGCAAAAAGAAGTCCTGAGCGCAGGCGGCATCGCCAACTTTCTGACGCAGATTCCGTCGCTCTGGAACGAACTGGCGGGCAGCTACACCACCAACCTGACGCTCGACCAGATCATCAGTCTGGCGAACCTCGGCGAAGGGATCAAGCAGGAAAATATCCACTTTGGCGTCATCGACAACCATCAGGTCAAGTTCGCCACCACCAGTTCAGGCGATCAGGTGCTGCTGCCGGATTACTACTCGATCCGCCTGTTGATTCAGGATACCTTCAACCCGCCGCCCGCTAATCTGTCGCTGGCCGACCTCAAAACGCGCGCTGACGCCGAAAAAGCCAACATCGTCGTCTTTAACAACACCGACACGCAGGGTCTGGCGGCCAGCACCAAAGAATGGCTCATCAGCCGGGGCATCGCCGTGACCGCGCTCGGCAATATCCCCAACCCATCCGGCGCGCCGACGACCATTCGCAACTACAACGGCAAGCCGTGGACGGCGCGCTATCTGGCCGCTCTGCTCGGCCTGCCTGCCGACCGGATCGAAACCGGCGGCAGCGACCAGCTCACCAGCGCCGATGTGATGGTCGCCATCGGGCCGGACATTCAATCGCTGCTGTCTGCCGCGCCGAGCCAGTAACCGCCGCCTAACAGGTGATGTGCTGACGCCACAGGCGCGGATAGTCGCTGTCGGCGGCGCTCGGTCGCCACGCCACGCCCCAGTAGAGATAGACGCGGGCGTTCCAGAATCGGCGCGCGCTGGCCGGGCAGGCCACCTGCACGTAAGCGTCAATTCCAGCTTCAGGGAAGCCGATGAAGTGGGTCATCAACTGCGGGCGGGCGGTGATGAACCCGCGCGGCGGCGGACCATAGGCCAGCCAGAGCGCGCTGGCCGGAAGGTTGGTCTGGATGTCAATATAGCTGACGACCTGATCGCTATCGGTGGCGAGGTGTCCCGGCGAGGAAGGGTCGATCCACTTCGGCTGCTGACCGTTCCAGTCCCAGGCAATCGCCGTCGGAGCCTCAGACTGGTAGATTTTCTTCACCCAGCCGCTCGCCAGCAGCAGCGCCGCCGTATCCTCAAACCGGGTTTCGCCCGCGCGGATGCCCATGAAGCAGGGCGGCTGACAGTTCGCTGCCGCGCCGCCAAGAAACTCGCGGATGGCTGGCGAATCACTCGGCTGCGCGCGGATCGCCGCAAGGCTGACCGCCAGCAGGAACAGCAGCGGAATCGCTATCGCCAGCCACAAACGCGCCAAACCCGATTCTCCTCATGCGCTAGCACGATAGCCGATTGACGCTGATGCCTGCTGCTCGGTCACGCCGATCAATCGGCTGAAACGCGCCGCACAGCGGCCCCATGCCGGGAGCCATTTTCGCCTGCGCCAGATCGACCGACTGCGCGCGTGAGCGTCAGCGCTGCGGCAGCGTAAGCCAGCAGACGACTCATGGGGCGGGCGCAATCACGGCATCGAAGCGCGGCGGCGGCTGGTCGCTGACCGCCGAGCCGATGCTGAAGTTCTGGTCGGGCGCGTCGAGCGGCGCGACCAGCAGCAGCACCCGCTGGCCGGGATAGACCAGCCATTTTCCAGCCAGCACCGGCGTGCCTGCCGGGTTGGCATCCGGCAGTTCCTGCGGGTCGGCGCGCAGTTTGCCGAGCATCAGCTTTGAGCCGGTGCGATAGATGAAAATCTCGCTCGTCAGCCAGTAGGGCGCGCCGAACGAATCCGACGGGCCGCTGGCGTAAACCGTTGAAAATGAATCGCCGAGGTCGGCTACAACCAGCTCCAGCGTCTGCGGGTTATTGGCTGCGAGCGGACGGCGCAGATAAACAATCCGCGTGCCATCGGGCGAGACGCGCGGCATCCCGTAGATGTCGGCCAGCACCACGCCTGCCGTCCGCGAAAAGTCGCCGACCGGGGTGCGCCAGACCGTCATCCGCAGGTTATCACGCCCCGGCAGCAGCACCTTATCCCAGGTCACGGTCGCGGCGTAGAAGGCGCTGCTGTCGCTCTGCCAGTCAATCGGCACGTCGAACGGCTGTAACCCGCCCTTCCCGGCAGCGGGAAAGGTGATCTTGATGTTTCCGCCGAGCGCCACCGGGTCGAACAGCGCGATACTGCCGTCGACACTGCCGCCGGGCGCGCCGGGGTCCATCAACACCACATGCAGTCGGTCGGGGCTGAAAGTCATCACGCCGCCGAGGCCCGCTCGCAGCACCTGGCCGACCATGCCGGTCGCCAGATCGACGTTATGCAGGTCATACTGCCGCCGGGATGACTGCGTGAACGAAAGCTGGGTGGCGAAAAATAGCGATTGGCTGTCGGCCCAACTAAACTGCGAGAACTCCGTCCGCCCGCCGCCGTTGATCGGCAGCGGGTCGCCGTACTGTTCGAGGCGGCCATCGGCCAGCCGGGCGACCCACAACGACTGCGGGCCACCGACCGGGTTACGGACGAAAGCGACCGACTGGCCGTTAGGCGCGAACTGCGGCGCGTCGGCGTCGGTATCGGCGACCTGACGTACCGGGCTGCCATCGTGCCAGACAAAGATTTTGCCGCCGGCAGCCCAGGTCACGCTCAGGCCGGACGGAACCGCCGTCGGCGTGGGAATCGCCGTCGGCGTCGGCTCCGGCGCGAACAGATTGAGCGAGCAGCCGCTTAAGGCAACTGACAGCGCCACGGCGCTAAGGCCAGACGCGGACACGACCAGGCGACGGGATCGACGAGCTGCGTCCCATCGCTGGCAGGCACGACGAAGTAAGCTTCCCAATCGCCTTCGGCCACCCAACCGCGTTCCCCTTTTGCTGTCTCTACACGCCACCAATTGTAACCGCCATTGCAGCTAGGGCCAGCCAGTACGGTCAGCAACGCGCCCGCGTTGAGCAAGCGCTGCACGCCGGTATCCACGGCAGGGAGCGCGCGCAGGTTCAGGCGGCGAACGTCTTTCGCTACGACCGCCGCCAGGCCGACACTCAGGCGCGGGCGCGGCGCGCGCGCGCAGGCCCCCGCCGCGAACGCCGAATTGGGGCTTGTCGAAAAGCCGAGAATCAGCACAATCAGCAGTGCGTTTCGTATCGTTATCATAAGTCCGATTGTAGCAGCACCGCGCCCGACTATTCCATACCGCCCCGGCAACGCCTGCCTGACGCTCGGCGGCCATCGGGCGGCTGTTCAGGGAACTCATGGCTCGTCTCAGCCGTCGCACTCTGCCACTTCTGGCGCTGATCGGCCTCATGCTGGTCACGTTTCTGCCCCTGTCACCGATCACGCGCCCGCTGCCCGGACGCGACGCCGGAATTTACCTCTACGCTGGCGATCAAGTCCTGGACGGCGCGCTGCCCTACCGCGACGTCTGGGACAACCGCCCGCCCGGCCTGTTCTATCTGAGCGCTGCCGGGCTGGCGCTCGGCGCTGGCTCAGTCTGGGGCGTCTGGGCGCTGGAAGCTGCCTTCCTGTGCGGCGCGGCAGCCTTCAGCTTTCTGGCGCTGCGCCGCGTCCTCTCGGACAGCGCGGCCTTTCTGGCAACCTTCGTCTGGACGGTCACGCTCGTCTTTCTCTATGACTTCAATATCGCCGAAGAATACGCGCTGCTGTTCCAGTTCGCCGCGCTATACAGTTTCGTCCGCGCCGAGCAGCGCGGGCGCTACGGCGGCTATGGAGTCGCCATCGGGGCCTGTCTGGCGCTGGCCGTCAACCTGCGTCAGAATCTGATCGGCCTTTGGATCGGCATCGTCCTGTTTCTGCTGATTCGCGCGCTGCTGACGCGCCGCCTGCTGCCGACACTTCGCGCCGGAATCAGCCTCGCCATCGGCGTCGGACTGGTGTTCGTGCCGATCATCGTCTATTTTGCGGCCAACGGCATCCTCAAGGCGATGTGGGATGGCGCGTATCTGTTCAACTTCATCTATGTCACGGCGGCATGGGATCGGCGCTTCGATGCTTTCGGGCTGGGCGCGAACCTGCTGATCCAGTCGGGCCTGCTGCCTGCCGCGCTGGCGGGCTGGGGCCTCGGCGTCTACAGCCTGTGGACGCGGCGCAACTGGCCCGCGCGTCCACTGATCGCCGTGGCGCTGATCGCGCTGCCGTTCGACCTGCTCCTGAGCAGCCTGTCCGGTCGGCCCTACCCGCACTATTTCATCTCGGCGCTCCCGGCGCTGGCAGTGCTGGCCGCCGTGTTCTTCGATCAGCTTGTCCGGCTGGCGCGGTCGTCAGCGCGCTGCGCCGCGTCGCCAGCGGTCTGGGCTGCCGGGCTGATGCTGGCCGCGCTGATCCTGCCCGCGCACACTTATCTGACGCTCGACAACAAAGTGTTCGCCGCCACTTCATCGCGCGCGCGGCTGATCGCCTTCCTGCACGCCAACACCGACCCCGATGACCCGATTTATCTGTGGGGCGCGGATATGATGATTAACCTCGCCGCCGGTCGCAGATCGCCGTCCCGGCTGACCAACAACTATCCGCTGTTTATGCCCGGCTACCAGTCGCCCGCTCTGATCGGGGGATTTGTCGATGAACTGAAGCGCGACCCACCAGCCTACATCATCGACACAGCCTACACCAACCGCCTGATTCCACCGATCAACGCCAGTGACCGCCAGCGCTGGGCTTACGACAAGGCGCGCGCCATTAACGCGCGCCCGGAAGCCGATGACTTCAACCTGATCCCGGCGATGGACAGCTTCTTCGATTTCGTCACCGAGAACTATCATCCGGCCTTCAAGCTGAGCGTGTGGGTCATCTACCAGCGCAACGATTTCAAGCCGCTGGCGGGGGGCGTATTCAAGTGAGTCGGATGGCGCTGCGCCGCTCGTGGATGCTGCCTGCGCTGCTGGCGCTGACAGCCCTGCGCTTCCTGATCGTTTCGCCGCTGATCGATTCGACGGCGCTGTGGGCGTCGGGGCGCTTCGTCTATCCGGCGCAGCAGCTTCTACGCGGCGAAGCGCTCTACCGCGACGTCTGGGGTCACGTCCCGCCGCTGATCTACGGCCTCGATGCGCTGGGCTGGGCGGTCGGCGGGCTGTGGGGAATCTGGCTGGTCGCGCTGCTGTTCCTGCTCGGCGCAGTCGTCGTGGGCTATCGCCTGCTCGAGACAGCTTTCGGCGGGACGGCAGCTTTTTTCGGGATGGCCTGCGGGCTGCTCGGCCTATCGCTGCTGCTTCAGGGCAACCAGATCGAGGAGTACGCGCTGCTGCTCCAGTTCGGCGTCTTCTACGCCTTCGCCCGCGCCGAGACAGGCAGCCGACCCTCGGCGTGGAGTTTCCTGACCGGCGCGCTGATCGGTCTGCTGTTCTGGCTGCGGCCTGATCTGGTCGGCGTCGGGCTGGCAATTGCGCTCTATCTGATCGTTCAAATGGCCCGGCGCACGCAGGATGCCGACGCCCGACTGATGTCGATCCTGATTGGCGCGCTGGGGATCATTTTCATCGGCGTCGGCCTGCTGGTGATCGGCGGCGCGCTGGCGGAAACGTGGAGTGCGGTCGCGCGCTATAACCTCGCCGTCAGCCTTCCGCTCGGCGACCGCTTCGGCGCGCTGCTCAACGGCGTCCAGGTCTTAAGCCGCGCCGGGCTGCCGCTGATCGTGCTGGCGGCGTGGGGCGTGGGAGTCAGTGCCGTCCTCATCCGCCCTGCGCGGCCAAAAGACGCCGACCCGCTTTCGCTCCCTGCCAGCGAGAGAGGGGAGAAAGCGAGACACAAAAACAGACTCGACAATGACGCGCTTGCGCCACAAGGCCGCTCATCTCACCTCGTTGGCGCCGCGCTCATTGCCCTGCCCGTCGAGCTGATCCTGACGCTGCTCGACGGTTCGCAGGCGATTAATCACCTCATCCTGTGGCTGCCCGCCATCGCCATCCTGTCCGCGTCGCTGGCCTCGATTCTGCTGGCATCAAACTCCCTCGCAGCCGATAGTCCCGCAGCTTCAAACATCACCCTGCAGAACGCAATCTCCCCACGCACGGCGAGCGAGCCTGCCGAGGGGCCGGGGGTGAGAGAGATTCTCCCCGCCCGCGTCTGGCTGGCCGCGCTGCTGATCGCCTTCAGCCTGATGCCGCTGGTCGATGCCGCGAACGCCTTTCAAATTGCGCGAACGCAGAATCAGGGCGCGAACGCGATGCGCCTTCAGGCGCTCGATGGGCTGCGCCAGCTCACTCGCCCGGACGATCAACTGCTCGTCTGGGGGAACGAGCCGATGGTCAACGTCCTGAGCGGTCGGCGCTCGCCCGCGCGAGTGTTTGAGCAGCTCCCCCTGTTCGTCACGGTCGATCCGGCACAGGCCCCGTTCGCGTCGCTGGCCGACGATGTCACCACCCGGCTCCCCGCTTTCGTCCTCGATACGGCGACGGGCGGCGACCGTGTCCCGCCGATTAACGCCGAACGCCGCCATATCTGGCAGCTCAATCAACAGGCGGGCTTCCTGCCGACCGTCACGATCACGCCGGAACTCCAGCTTGTGCTCGATACTTTCGCTCTGTACTATCGGCCTGTCGCGCGCTATGGCGTGTGGACGCTGTACGCGCGCAACGAGGTCGGGGCGGGAACCAGCCAATGAGATTCAGCGACGAAGGCGAGGCCATCACCTACATTTTCCGCTCGCTGCGTAAGCTGCACGGGCAGGAACGCGGCCCCGACGAGATCAGCCGCACCACGCAGCCGACGCTCGACCTGCTGCATCGGCGCGACCTGATTGACCCGCGGGTTGAATTTGCGGTCGTCACCGGCAGCAAGGGCAAAGGCTCGACCACCGCCATCACCGCCCGGCTGCTCCAGTCGCTCGGCCATACCGTCGGCATGATGACCAGCCCGCATCTCGTCAGCTACCGCGAGCGCATCCGCGTCAACGGACGCGCTATCCCCGAAGCCGACCTGCTCCGCATCCTCGACGACCTCGCGCCGGACATCGACGAGATCGAGGCGCACCTGAGCGCGTCGCAGTATTTCAGCCCGCAGGGTCAATTCCTCGCCGTCGCGCTGCGCTGGTTCGCCGAACAGGGCGTCGCCGCCGCCGTCCTCGAAGTCGGGCGCGGCGGGCGCTTCGACGATATCGCGGTTGTCCCCAACCAACTGTCGCTGTTCACGCCGATCATGCTCGAACACCGCGAATATCTGGGGCCAACGCTGGAACGGATCGCATGGCATAAAGCCGGGATTATCAAGCCGGGCAGTTACGCTTACAGCGTGCCGCAGCCGTCCGAAGTGCTTGAAGTCCTTCAGTCCGAAGCCGACCAGCTCGGCGCGGAGTTCGCCTGGATCGCGCCGATGGATATGGGCCAGTATCTCGGCGAGGCGAGTGACGGCGCGCGGATGCGGCTGAGTCGCTATGGCGAGCTGACCCTGTCGCTGCACGGGCGCTATCAGGTCGATAATGCCACGCTGGCCGTGCAGGGCGCGGGCAACATGCACGCCCGCCTGAGCGGCCCTGCGCACGGCTCGCCGGACTACGTCGAACGCATTCGCGCCGGACTATCGAGCGTCATCTGGCCGGGGCGGCTGCAAAAGTTACAGGACGCGCCCGCCGTCTATCTCGATGGCGCGATCAACGCCGAGTCGGCGCGCCTGCTCGCGCGCAGCCTCGGCAGCGGGCTGGCCGAACCGGTCATCGCCATCATTGCCGTGCCGACCGACAAGGACTCTACCGGCGTCTACCGCGAGTTAGCGCTGCTCGCCGAGACACTGATTCTGACCGAGACGGCGCGTAACCCGATTCTGCACTGGGCCGTGCCTGAAACCGCGCTCGCTGCCGCCCGGCGCTTCAACTCCGACTCGCGCTACGCGCCCGACCTCAGCGCGGCAGTCGGGCAGGCAAAGGCGCTGGCAGGTTCCACCGGGACAATCCTGATCGTCGGCACGCAGTCGATCATCGCCGACGCCGTCGCGCTCTGGGGCCTGAGCTACGAGCAAATCTGATGAACTAACGACCAGGCTTCCAACCAGCGCCAGATTGCCGCCACAATCTTAATGTCGTCCTAAACATTATCCGCAATACTGTCTGTAACGACATCAAGGAGGGCGGGATGCTGTTAACCGACAAAGTTGCACTGGTCACGGGGGCGAGTTCCGGCATTGGCGAGGCGGCAGCGCGACTGCTGGCGAAAGAGGGCGCGAGCGCCGGCGTACTCGGTCGCAATCATGACAGGACGCGCAAGGTCGTCGAGGAGATCGAGCGCGACGGCGGCAAGGCGACACTGCTGCTGGCCGATGTCGCCAGCCCATCGGCGCTCAAGGGCGCAATCGACCAGCTCGCGCGGCAGTATGGGACAGTCGATATCGTCATTGCCAACGCGGGAGTCAACGGCACGTGGGCGCCGCTCGATATGCTGACCCTCGACGACTACGACAAGACGATGGACACCAACTTCAAGAGTACCTTCATGACGGTCAAGTTTGCGCTGCCCTACCTCAAGCGCGGCGGCGGCGCGATTGTCGTCACGTCCTCGGTCAACGGGACACGGATATTCAGCAATTCAGGCGCGACACTCTACGCCTGCTCGAAAGCGGCGCAGGTGGCCTTCGTCAAGATGACGGCCATCGAACTGGCGCAGGACAAAATCCGCATCAACGTCGTCTGTCCGGGCGCGATTGAGACACAAATCGAGGACAGCACGCAGAAGAAGGACGTCGAGCGCGCCAAAATTCCGGTCGAGTTCCCGGAAGGTCAGATCCCGCTGACCGGTGGCGAGCCGGGGGAAGCCGACGATGTGGCGCAATTGATGCTGTTTCTGGTTTCCGATGGCGCGAAACATATCACCGGAACCGAGGTCTGGATCGACGGCGGCCAATCACTGCTGCAAGGGTAAGCATCACTTTTGACAGGACGTGGCGAACACTCGTTCAGAAACGTCCGTTATGGATCACTATTTGAGCGACAATTTTCGGTTCGCGGCGCGAACAATCGCACCCACAAAGCGCCTGTACAATGGCTTTATCTATCAGTCATATCAGGCAGAAGGCGTGCGCGTGTTCTTCGTCCTAGCCTGTACCGATGTCCAGCCAGTTTCGAGCGCGGATTTGTTCTAACTGCTGACTCGACCATCCCATATAGTCACGCAGAAAGACTGGCGGAAGTACCACCTCAACTCGGTCGTGAAGCGCTTGATTCGCCTCATAGCGCTCTGTTAAATCCTTATCATTCGTCACCAGACAATCGACCCGCGCATTCATCGCTGCGAGCGCGACGTGAACATCTTTAGGATCACGGATCAGGTTGATTCTGGCACTTAATTCCGCATCCGAAGGGGTAGGCATCTCCTCATAGTCACTCATGTGCAAAGTCTCAATGAAGATGTCGAGGAAATCTGGCTCGATCTGAGCAATAGTTTCCGCTGCTTCCTGGATAATTCGCGCCGTCAGCACCAGCCGGTAATGGCCTTTGACAGCGTGCTGAACCACTTCGTAGGGCCAGCGAGGCCAGATGGTTCCGGCTACCAGGACATTCGCATCAATCAATACGCGAAACTCATCGACCAGAGCGACGACCATAATTTTGCTCATAAAGTTGCTGGCGAATTTCCTCAGTTTTTTGCATCACTTCTTCCTCTGTAAGGCCGCTTTGCGCAGCTGCTTCTCCAATGGTGCGCGCCGCTTCTCGCAACCGTCGCAGACGTTCCTGCCGATCCAGGTCGCGCCCTTCGCGTTCCTGCATAAGGGCCTCGTATTCGGCGACCGACAGAATCACAACGACTGGCAAGTCGTCTTTCTCGACAATGAAATGTTCTTTCCCCGTGTAAGCGCGACGAATAAGATCGCCGAACTGACGATGCGCTTTGGTCGCGGGAATAGTCACCGACTGTGACATTTTATGCGCCATCATTCACACCTGAATACGTACTATTGAGCAATCATACGTATTATTTACCCGGCCAGAAGCGAATGTCAACCTCGGTCATAGAACTCCTGACTGAATCCATTCAAGTCAGGTGCGCCAGCAAACGCCAGTGCGATCTGTGATACACTCAACCGATAAATGGTCTGAGGTTACAGGCACTGACCGACCGCACGAGGGCGAAGTCATGAACACCAGTGTCTATATAGCCGTCATCAGCAGGACGGCGAATGGTGAATTGGCTGGATCGAAGAAATTGGCGGCACAAACTATCAGGAAACAGTGGAAGCAATCGGCGAGGACTATCAGGAAGAACTCATTCGGCTATGAAGCGTGTCGATCTGATCCAGCACCTGCGCGCCAACAGATGCGAACTTCTTCGAGAAGGGGAAGGCATTCATGATAGCCGAATCCGGCGCTCAATCGTCGCTCCGCCGTGCCACAACACAGCGAAATCAATAGATAACCCGCTCAGAAAAAGCTGTAAAGACCTGAGCATTCCGCCGCCTGAAAATCGACAGTAATTGATTGCGCCGCGTTACCTTGAATATCCTCCACGTCACGCCCTATTTCGCGCCTGCCTATGCCTTCGGCGGAGTCGTCCGCGCCGCCGAGGGACTGACGCGCGCGCTGGCCGCCCGCGGTCATCAGGTCACAGTGCTGACAACCGACGCGCTCGCGCCAGGAAAGCGCGTCGCCGCTCACGACGAAACCCTGAACGGCGTCCGCGTCGTCCGCGTCCCCAATGCGCTCCCACGCGGCATGTTCAACCTGTCGAGTCCGCTCGGTCTGGGCGCGGCGGCACGTCGGCTGATCGCAGAGGCCGACGTCATCCACGTCCACGAGTTTCGCACCGTCGAGAACCTGATCGTCACGCCGATTGCCGAAGCGCTGCATAAGCCGCTGCTGCTCTCGCCGCACGGCACGCTGACGCTCGATACCGGGCGCAGCCAGGTCAAGTTCGCGTGGGATCGGCTCCTGAGCCGCCGGGTCGCGCGGCGCTTCGATCAGGTCGTCGGGCTGACACCAGCCGAGGCCGACGAAGCGGAAAGGTACTGGCGTCAGTTCGGCGCGCCGGCGAAACCGATTGCTTTCAGCGTCATTCCCAACGGCGTCAATCCCGATGAGTTCGCGCAGCCCGCCGGACGCGACACCTTCCGCCAGCAGTACGCGCTCGGCGATGGGCCGGTCTGTCTGTTTATGGCGCGGCTGCATCCACGGAAAGGGCCGCAGATTCTGGCGCAGGCGTTCCGCGAAGTGGCGCTGCCCGACACGCGGCTGGTGCTTGCCGGGCCGGACGAAGGCGCGCTGGCGCTGGCACGCCCTTATTTCGATTCGCGCATCGTCGTCACCGGCTATCTCGGCACAGAGGCACGGCTGGCCGCCTTAGCCGCCGCCGATCTGTTCGCCCTGCCCGCCGTCGGCGAAGGGATGCCGATGGGCGTGCTTGAAGCGCTGGCTGCCGGGCTGCCAGTGATCGTCTCGCCGGGCTGCCACCTGCCGGAAGTGGCACAGGCAGGCGCAGGACTCGAAGTCGCTGCCGAGCCGGGCGCGCTGGCCGCCACGCTCAGTCGCCTGCTCTCGGACGCCGACGAACGCGCCGCAATGGGCGCGGCGGCACGGCTGCTCGTCCGCCAGCGCTTCACCTGGGACACCGTCGCCGCGCAGTATGAAACCATCTATAGGGGACTGAGTGAAAAGAAGGACTGAGGACTGAGTAAAAGAAAAAACCAGCTACGCGCTCGGTCTTTTCTCGGTTCCCGGTTCAAGGCTCTCGGTTCTTCTTTCTATTCAGTCCTCAATCCTTCCTTTCTGGCACGAGATAGCCGTCACGGTACCAGTCCATGACAACGCTGCGGATCGCGCCGCGTTCGGCAGCCTGAGACAGCGTGAACGGGCCGCTGCCGACCAGCCCGATCAGCAGCGGATCGTCATGATAGGTCGCCAGAAAGTCGTGATAGATGCCACGCGCCGAGCGATAGCACCACGGCGCAAGCCTGAAGCATGTGCGGTCGTCAATCGGCGTGTAACGATAGATCAGGTCGTCGAGATGCCGCGCGCTGACGATCACATCCTCGTAGGCGCTCAACATCTTCTCGTGACCGTAGCGCGCCCGCATGAAGTCGCGCATTGCTGGCGACGTCCGTTTGCGCTGGTGGATGATGTCTGCCGCCAGCGCCGCCGCTGTCTCGATATCGCCGAAGTCAATCAGGTTCGACAGCGCTTCGGGAAACAGCTCACGGTTTGAGGCGACGCGGACGACAATGGCGGGCGTCCCGCAGCCGAGCGATTCCCAGGCGACGTTGCCAAAGGCTTCGATAACGCTGCCGAGGCACAGCGTCACCCGGCCCAGACTATAATAAGCGGGCATCAGGTGTTCAGGAATCCAGTCATGAAAGACGAAATGCCCGGTCAGGCCGCGCTGGTCGATCTGCTGCCGCAGGCCGTCATAAAATGCTTTGACGTCCGGCGCAAGGGTCGTGTCAATCCACATTGGGACGAGCACGCGCAGCCGCGACAGGCCGTACTCATGCACCAGTTTATCGGCTACGGCAATCGTCTGGAAAATCCCTTTCGAGGCATCGGGCCGGTGCGGATAGAGCACAAGGTCATCGGCAGGATCGACCGGGATGCGTTTCAGAATTTCGTCGGTCGGCGTCGGCTGGTAATAGCTCCAGTCGAAGCCGTTGTGGATCAGGCGGATGCGGTCGGCGTAGCCAGGGAAGAAGCGCCCGGCGGTCTGTTCCAGCGTGGCGACCTGATGCTCGGACACCAGAATCAGCCGGTCGCCGCGAAACAGGAAAGCCGACTGCATGGTTTCAGGGAAGACCAGCGCGCGCAGGCTGACGACCGTCGGCACATGGCGGTAGACATAGGGAAAGACGAAGCCGCCGTCGTGCAGGTAAAAACGGTCGGCATCGCGCAGGGAGTCGCCTAAATCCTGCACCGCCGCCGCGAGGTTGAAAACCGGCGTGTCATAGGGTTCAGGATACGGCTGCTTGAAGCGGAAGATTGGCACGACCTGCGCTCGCTCATGCCAGCGAAACGACTCCAGCGAGTCGGCGCGGCGCGTTGCCAGCACCGTCACGTCGTGGTCGCGCTCAGCCAGATAGACGGCGATGCGTTTGAGCTGCTTTTGCGCCCCGCCCATCGCGCGGTCAGGAAAGAGCGGCGTCATCGAGAACATCACGATTTTCACAGATCAAAATCCTTACAGGGTTGGCAACCATGCGAACAAATCGATCCGTTCAGCGGATTTAAGCTTCCATCGGGGCGCGATGGTTCGCGCCGACCTCACCCCCTGTCCCCCTCTCCGCAAGCAGAGAGGGGGGACTGGGCACAACCAATCGCACTTTCGTAGGGGCTGCCCATAGACACCAACTTAAGCGCCAATATCCAACCTCACCCACAGGCCGGGAGGGGGTTTCACCGCTGGTTTGCTCCCCTCTCTGTACACGGAGAGGGGCCGGGGGTGAGGTTTCTTAAGCAGCATGATCCTTAAGTTGGCGCCTATGGGGCATGAGGCATCATGTCCGACCTTATCACCTGAGGCGCGCAAAGCGACGCTGAACGCTGTAGATTGTACTTTTACATTCGTAAGGCAATAATGAGACTTTGACATGACCATTGAAGCCATTCCCTCACCTCTGACCGGCGCAGAAGCGCGCCGCGTCGCCCGCAATGCCGGGGCGATTGCCATCGCGCGCATCCTCAGCAGCGCCGCGCTCTTCGGCTGGCAGCTCGTACTCGGCCCGTGGCTCGGCGTGACCGAATACGGCGTCTATGGCACGGTCGGGGCGCTGTTCGCCATCGGCGTGCCTATTGCCTCGTTCAGCATGGGGACAATTGTCATCCGCGACGTCGCCCGCGATCCGGCGCGCGCTGGACGTTATCTAACCGCAACGCTGTTCGCGCAAACCCTGCTGGCGATTCTGGCTTACGTCAGTATCAACGCGGCGGCGCTGGCTTTCGGCTATGAGGCGGAGATTCGCGCCTTCGTCGCCGTCGCCGGAGTCAGCCTGTTCATCGACCTGCTCGGCAACCTCTGTTACGACCAGTTGATCGCCCACGAGCGGATGGTCGCCACGTCCGCCGTCGATATTGCCCATATCGTCGTCCGCATCGGGCTGGCCGGGCTGGCGCTGTTCGCCGGGTACGGGCTGATGGGCGTTTACGTCGCCACGCTGATCACCGGCATCGGGCGCTCGGCAGTGCTGGCATGGATGCTCGGTCGCGCAGGCGTCCGCCCAACCTTGCCGCTCGACCGGAAAATTGCCGGGCTGCTGCTGGTCAACAGCGCGCCGCTGGCTCTGTCGGCCTTCCTGTCACTGGCCTACCAGCACGCCGACAAGCTGATGACAACCCGGCTGATCGGCCCGGAAGGCACGGGCTATCTCAACGCCGCCTTCGTCATCATCTACGGCGTGGTCGAACTCCTGAACACGACTATCCTGATTGCCACCTACCCGATGATGTCGCGCGCTCACGCCGACGACCAGCGCGGCGATCTGTTCGGCTTCATCACGCAAAAACTGGCCTTCTTCAGCCTGATCGTCAGCCTGCCGCTGGCGCTGACGCTGACCGTTTTCGCCGCCGAGATCACCGTGCCGCTGTTCGGCATCCACTTCGCGGCGACGGCGGATGTTGTGCGCGTGCTGATCTGGTACGCCGTCGTGACGATGATCGGCAACGTCATCACTCAGGCGCTGACGGTGCAGAATCGTCAGCGGCGAGTCGTCGCCATCGACGCCTTCGGCCTCGGCCTGAACGTCGTCCTGCTGCTGATCCTGATCCCGGCAATTGGCACGCGCGGCGCGGCCTTCGCCTCGGTCTGCGCCGAGATGATCGCCGTCTCGCTGATGCTGGCGAGCTTCCACGCGCCCGGATTCGGCCTACGCCCGCTGCTGCCGCGCCTCGCTCGACTGGCGACGCTCGGCCTGATCGTGGCCGGGGCGATGCTGCTGCTCGGTCGAATTCATCCACTGCTCGGCATCGTCGGCGGGCTGGCGCTCTACGCCGTCGGCGGGCTGGGCGCGCGCATCCTCTCGCCCGACGACTGGGACCTGCTCTACCGGCTGGTGTCGGCCATGCCCGGCGGCGCGCTGATCCGGCGTTACTGGCGGCGCGACGTGGAGCTGAACTGGTGACGCGACTGCTGCTGTGGCCGCTGGTCGTCGCCACAGCGCTGTTCTGCGGGCTGCTGCTGCTCTCGCGCCTGATCCCCCATGACACCCGCGCCTTACAGGACTTTTTCGCCGCCCCGGACAACTGCGCCATGCCCTGTTGGGCCGGGATTCGTCCCGGCGTCACCTCACTTAGCGAGGCGATTCAGCTTCTCCAGCAGCATCCGTGGGTCGGCCACATGGCGATGGAAGGTGAACTCGCGTCCGGCAAAACATCGGCGCTGATCTGGTGGCACTGGAACGGCCAGCAGTCGCCGCTGATCGACGGCGAGATCGACGGTCGGCTGATCGCGCAGAACAGCCTCGTCCAGTTCGTCATCATCAGCACGCGCGTCTCAATGGGCGCTGCCCGGCTCGTCCTCGGCCCGCCAGCGATGGGCAAGCTGGCGCGTGACTCGGTCGACTCGACCGCAGCGCGCTTCACCCATCTGGCAGTTTACGGCGACCTGACGCTGCAAAGTCCGGCTACCTGCCCCGTCCGTCTGACGAGACTGTGGCAGCTTCCGACTCAGCTTTACCTGTATGCCGACTGGCCTGCCATGACTTTCGAGCCTTATGCCCTGCGCGGCTGGCTCGCTGCCCCGCCGTGCTAGAAGGCAGCCCTCACACCGCGCGCTCCGGGGCTAAGGTGAGAAAAATATGTCGAGAGAACTGCGCGGGTCTGATACAACGCGCCTTTACAGATGCAGTTACTCCCGCCTCAGGAAATCGAGCGCGCGCTGGTGAAAGATTCCGGGCTGATCGGCGTTGATGCCGTGGCCCGCGCCGTCGATGATCTCGGCCTGCACGTCGGCAATCCGCCGTTTCGCCCGTTCGACCATCGCGTGAGCGTCGTAAATCGTGTCAAACCTGCCGACCAGCAGCAGCGTCGGCGCGGTGATTCGCGCCAGCTCATCCGGCGTCAGCAGCAGGATCGGCCCCAGCTTGACGCGGTGATGGCGCATCGACAATTCGAGCAGTTCGTGATCTTCGGGACTCAGGGCCGAAGTCGGCGCGACCAGCGTCCGGCCAAAGGAGTCGATGGTCTGCGGCATCGGGAAGAAGCTGGCTGCCGCCGCCCGCACCAGAAAGCCAAGATGGAGCGCGACAAAGCCCGCCGGACAGAGCACAACGAGGTGGTTGATGCGCTCCGGCGCGTAAATCGCCGTTTTGAGCGCGATCCAGCCGCCGAGCGACATGCCGAGCATGTGCGCCCGCGCAATGTCGAGCGCGTCGAACACGTCGGTCATCCACTGGCCGTAAGCGTCGGTGTGCAGCGGCGGGCGGCTCGGCGCGCTCTTGCCCAGGTCGCCGATATTATCGACGGCGTAGACGCGGTAATGCTGGCTGAAGGCAGCCACATTCGGTCGCCAGACCAGCGCGTTGACCGCCAGCCCGTGAATCAGGAACAGCGGCGGGGCATCTTCTGGCCCGGAGACGATCATGTGCGTGTCACCGTAGCGCGTCTCGACGCGCTGCTCGTGGAACGGCACCGGCCAGCGGCGAAGCTGCGCGTCATAGGCGCTCATGGCGCTCTGATACCCTTGAGGGGATCGGTACAGCGAGGATGGGTTGAGCATGAGCATCCCTCTCATTCAACCGTCGAGCGTGTCGGAACTGGCGGTTTCAACGCACTTTTCAGACAGGGCTTGTCGATCAGGGAAGTGAGTGCGTATCATGAAGTATCATAACATGAAACCGCGTCAATGTTTCAACTCGCATTCCGACTCGCTCTGACCCTTCTCATCCTGTCGATAGCTGCCGTCGCCCTGAGCCACGCGCGCCCCTATGACAGCGAGGCCGTGCGCGTCCTGCTCGCTGCGCCCGCCGACTGCGCCGCGCCGTGCTGGTCAGGCATTCGCCCCGGCGTGACCAGCGCTGAGGACGCCGTAGCGCTGCTCAAGGCCAATCCGTGGGTCGATGAGATCAGGCCGCTCGGCGATCACGGGCTGGCGGATAGCAATGCCGTCGTCTGGAGCTGGAAAGGCACAAAACCCTTCCCGGTCGATGAAGGGTTCGGCGGAGTGCTCCACCTCGCGCGGGGGGTCATCACCGACGTCACGATGCCGACGCTCATCACGCTGGGTGACAACTGGCTGCTCTTTGGCCCGGCAGCGCGCGGCACGTTCATGCACGCCGGTTATCCCTACAGTCAGTACGACATCGACGACATCAGCTACCCTGAACGCGGCCTGACGCTGCGGCTGGTGGTCGAGCGACCGGCGACCTTCGCTCATTTCTGGGGCGCGCGCGTGACCTACATCATCGCGCCCGTCAGCATCGAGACGCCGTTTCGCCTTCCCTGCTGGACGGCCTGCCAGCCATAGCCTGTTCCCAGCCATCAGCCAGCGGCCTCACCTTGTTTCAGCCCGACTCGACCATTACAATGACGCCACCCAACGAACCCCTCATACGAAAGGCAAGCCTGTGACGGAGCATAGCGCCCTTATCAAGCAGATCGTCGATCAGGTCAAGGGCAATAACGGCGTGAGCGTGCTGCTGCCCGCGACCATCGGCGATACGCCCGAACGCAACGAACTGGTCATGTTCGTCAAGCCGGAAATCTTCCTCGTCGAGCAACCGGCAGACACCACCGCCGCGCTGGAGATGATCTTCGCCAAACTCGACGACTTCGAGGCGCGTATTGACGGCATCGCCCTCGTCGGCGGTCAGGCGCTCGAAGAGAAAGAGATCATGAACCGGCACTACGGCTTCATCAACGAGATGTCGCGCAAGGCATCGACGCTGATCGACGCCGCAGACAGGAAGAAGATCGAAGAACTGCTCGGCGTTTCGCTGGAGACGACGAAGCTCTACGGCGGCCACGAGTTCCTCAAGGCGCATCCGAAGTACGACGCCTTCTCGCTCGACGCGCTCTGGTTCACCAAAAAGTCGCTCAAGGTCCGCAGCGGCTTTTACGTCCAGACTTACGAGGCCGACGGCGAGACTTTCGTGCTGGTCAATGGCTTCCACCCGGTGCAGTTAGCCCATTTCACCGACCCGACGCACCGCATCCTGCTGCTGCTGATCCACTCCGATACCGACTGGTCGAAGCTGCGTAACGACCTGATCGGCGTCACCTTCCCGGAAAAGGCCGATCCCGGCTCGATTCGCGGCACGCTGTTCCTCAATCCCCACGCCTATGGTTTCGAGAAGGTCGATATTGGCAACAACGGCGTCCACCTCTCGGCTGGCCCCTACGAAGGCGTGGTCGAGATCATCAACTTCTTCGGCAACCTGCTCAACCTGGACACGAGCGCGAAACCGCCGCTGGCGATCCGTAAGCTGGTCGCCGCTGGCCTGACGCCAGAGCAGGCGCTCGGCGTGACCAAAAACCCGACCGTGACGAAGGACGGCAAGCAGACCGACCTGTTCTCGGCGACCGAAGACGTCAACACCGATGACGCCGTTCGGCTGTACGTCGATAACGTCCGCTAACCTCGCTAGCTTCTGAATCAAACAGGCGCGACCGATGGGCCGCGCCTGTTTGACTGGCGGCAGCGTCAGGTCGAGGTCAGAATCTCGCTGATGAGAAAGACCGCGCCGGGAATCCGCTGCGAATCCTGCTGCAAGTCGGCCAGCGCTTCCGAACTGTAGAACGCCGCCTCGAAGCTCTCTCGATCCGGCCATTCGGCGACGGTCATGAAGCGATATGGCGGCTTCGCGCGGTCGTCGTCTGGCGTCCAACTACCGTCGATGCGGGCGAAATCGGTGCGAATCACGCCGGGCATCCCGGCGTTGTACTGCTGGTGCTCGCCGAGCCGCCATTTCAGAAAGTCGTCTTCGTTCATCGCTGGCGGCAGGTTATAGATCACGGTCAGGCGGATCATGGACTACCCTCTCACAGGTACAGGAATACTGCCGACAAGCATAGCGAACTTCACCGCTCAGCTCCATTATCCCCCTGCGTCAACGGCCCTCTACCGTCTACAATCGTCGGGTTGAACTGTGAGGGAACGCCGTGGCAAAACTCAAACTCGATCTGCACGACATCTACAACAAGGGCGGCCAGATCGAAACCGAACTCAACCGCATCATGCAGGAAGCCGTCGATAAGAAAATCGAGCTGGTCGAAATCATTCCCGGCAAGGGCAGCGGCGCGCTCAAAAAGAAGGTGCTGCGCTTTCTCGACCAGAAGCACATCCGCGCCATGTATCACCGCGTCGAGAAGGACGACAAGAACTTCGGGCGAATCTTCGTCCACTTCCGCCACTAACCGGGAAAATCAGCCGAAAGTCGGAGCGACAAACCGGCGTCTGCCTGAGACAGCGAGCCGCCGTGATTCTTATACTGAAGCGGTGATCTGCCGTTAACCTTTCGGGAAGGGTACATCGTGAATGCAGGACGCCGATTCAGCGTGGCGCTCGTTTTCCTGTTCGTGAGCCTCGGTTTGAGCAGCAGCGTCTCACAGGCGCAAAGCAGCTTCGGCGGGCCAACCGAGCCGCTGCCGTTCAACCAGACGGTAACGGGTGACGTCAGGCAGGGTGACACGCTAAGCTATACCTTCGACATCCCTGCCGATCAGGATGTCGCCGTGGTGCTGGAATCCGCCAGAACCGTGGTCAGCTATCCCTGCTCGTCCGACGGATGCAGCAGCGGCGGCGGCAGTGGCAGCGATTCTCCGACCCGGCAGGCCAGCTTTTATCCCGCGACCGGCAAGGCCAGCCTGAAGCACACGGTCGAAATCAACGTCAGCCGACCGCTCGAAGGGACAGCCGCCTTCCGGCTGACCGCCTACACCGTCACGCCGACGCCGCTGCTGGCCGATGGCCGGGCCAGCGTCAGCACCGACGCGCCGATTCAAGCCTACACGCTCGAATCCAGTGACCGCCAGACGTTCTCGGTCGAGATCGAGGATGGCGAGGCTGACGGCCAGTTCCTGTGGGTCGCTTCACAACCGTACCTGTTCGGCGCGCAGTCAGCAGATGGCGCTATGACTATCCCCAACGGCGTGATCGACAGCGCCGCTTCAGGCAGCGCCGATGGCCTGCGCTTTATGCAGCTTTACCATGTCGGCGGGAACAGCTTCCGCGTCTACGTCGGCGCCAGCGTCGATTACCAGTTCCACACCACCCTGCTCTCGATCCCTGAGCTGGCACGTGACCAGTTCATGACAGTCGATGTCTCCTATCGCCAGCCGATTCAGGCCGTCTATCTATCGACGCTGCAAGCGGACGTTGTCAACCTCTACCTCAAAGTGCTGCGCGGCGCTGGCGCGTTCGCCAGTGTCTATACGCCCGGCAACTCGATACCGAGCTATCAGGCGCTCGGCGTCACGCCCAATTCGAGCCTGAAAGCGCCGCTGTCCGCCGTCATCCGGCATCCAGCGAAAACCAACCGGGGAACCTATGCGGTCATTCAGGTTCCGGCAGAATTCACCCGCGACAGCGCGACCGTTCAACTGCTCTGGAATCTGGACAGGTAGTCGGCGGCCTTCGCAGCAGCCCGCGTCGATCCGCTCCCTGAACCATCACGGACATTGCCTCAGGTCAATCGCGCAACTCGCTCGCCTGAAATCGCGTACTGTGCTGTGGAGGATACAAAAGACACCATGAAACGACTCACGCTCTTCGTTCTATTACTGGCCGGACTGGTTTTAGCCGGATGTGGCTCGAACGGTATTCAGGGTCTCGGCGCGATCACCGACGCCTATCTGCGCGATACCATCTTCTCGGTCGAGCCGCGCGTGAACGGCTCGACGACCATGTGGATGACCCATGACGACGTTGGCTACTACTGCACCACGGATCGCGCGCTCGGACAGAAAATCCTCGCCATGATTAAGGACACCAGCCAGCCGGTCGAAGTCCTGGTCGAGTATCGCTCTGTCAACATCGGCGATCCTGAATATAACGGCGCAACGCTGGGTGGCTGCGCGCGCGAATCGACCGGCGCGGGATCGAGCGATAAAGGCTCGAACAACGCGAACCAGCAGATGTATAAGATTATCTCAATCACGCGCGTGGCGGTTCCGAGTCAGGCAGGCGCCGCCTGACAGACCGCAGGGACACGAACTGCGTGTCCCTGCGATCCAACGCGCTGGCTCACCCTCGATCAGTTCGTCACGGAGACGCCAAGCGTGTAGCTGGTCGTCGGCGTCCCGGTGGGGGCGGAGACACTGATCGAATAATCGCCGTTTTCAGGCAGCGTGCCGCTGAACCCCTGAGCGCCCGCCTGAGCGCGCGCCAGCGGCGAACCGTTGGGAGAAACCAGCGTCAGGTAGACGGGACTGCCCGCCCAGCTCAACGTGAGCTGCATCTGCTGGCCCACGCGCGCGTTCAGCACGTAACTCGTTGACACCGTGCCGCTGACCTGCCCGGACACCTGCGCCGAGACAGCCCCCGCCGCGAATTGAATCCGCTGCGTCCCCGATACGGACGACGACGGGAGCGCCGAGATAGCAACCGTCAGCGAATAGCCGGTCGTCGCCGTCCCGGCAGGCGTTGAAATCTGCGCTGTGTAAGTCCCATCTTCTGGCAGGCTGCCGCTAAAGCTCCGCGCGCCGTTTTGCGCGCGCGCCAGCGGCGACCCGCCGGGAGAAACGAGCGTCAGATAGACATTGTTCGCCGGCGACGAGACGCCAAGCTGGCTGTACTGTCCGGCCTGAGCGTGGAACTTATAGGTATCGACACAGGTCGCGCTCATCTGGCCGCTGACCTGTGCTGAGGTTGCGCCGGGCGCGAACTGAATCTGCTGGTTGACGCTGGCACAACCGACCCCCTGCGCGGCTCCCGGCCCGGTGATGGTGATCGTCAGCGTATAGACGGTCTGCGCTGTCCCTGCGGGCGCGGAAACCTGAAGGTTGTAGTCGCCGCTCTCGGTCAGCGCCTGATTGAAGCTCTGGACGCCGTTCTGCGAGCGCGCCAGCGGCGACCCGTTCGGCGAAACGACCGTCAGATAGACGTTATTGCCGGGCGAAGTGACCGCGATCTGCGCCTGCTGACCCGCCTGCGCGTTAGCTAAGAAGCTGTCGAGCCATGTGCCGCTGGTCTGCCCGTTGACGGTCATGGTGCTGGTTCCGGGCGCATAGGCCAGCCGCTGCGCGCCAGCCTGCTGGCCGTTATTGACCACCGAAACCAGCAGCTCATAGGAACTGATCGCCATACCGGGCGAAGTCGAGACGCGCAGTTGATAGTCGCCGCTCTCAGGCAAGACCTGCTGGAAGCTCTGGACGCCGTTCTGCGCGCGCGCCAGCGGCGTTCCGTTGGGCGAAATCACCGACAGATAGATCGGGTTGGTGAACTGCGTCAGCACTACGTCCATGATCTGACCGGCCTGGGCGTTGAGCAGATAGTAGTTATAGACCGGGCTGCTGTTCTGCCCGCTGACCTGTCCGATGACCTGCGCCGTGTTGGTGTCAAGCGCGAACGTAATCCGCTCGGTGCTAATCACCGGAGCCTGCGCCGTCGCTCCCGCCGGGGGGAGCGGCGAGATGGCGACCACCATGTTGAACAGCGTCGTCGGCGCGCCGGGGAAAACGGAGACGCTGATGCGATAATCGCCGGTTTCCGGCAGGTTGCCGTTGAAGCTCTGCGCGCCCGCCTGAGCGCGCGCCAGCGGCGACCCGCCCGGCGAAACCACCGTCAGGTAGGCTGGCCCGCCCGCCCACGTCAGGGCGACCTGCATCGTCTGCCCGGCCTGCGCGTAGATCAGGTAGTCGGCGCTGTGATCGCTATCGACCTGCCCGCTGACGGCTGCCGCAGTCGCGCCGGGAGCGAAGCTGATCCGCGTGGGATTAGCCGGATCGGCCAGAGTGACTGCCGCGAACATCATCATTGCCAGCAGCGCCATGAAAATGCTGTAGATCCGTTTTAAGGACACGATTCACCTCTCAGATCATCCTGCACCACAGGATTCATTGTGTTACAAGCGGCATTAAAGGTCAAGCGTTATTTGTGCAAAAATACCCGTCCGTAGGGAAAGCGTCGGCTGCCAGAGCCAGCGCCCCGAGTCGTATCCACTGGCTCGATTCAAGCAGCGAAAACAAAGCGGGGACGTTGTGGACACCGTCCCCGCTTCAGTCAATCAGGATTTGTCTCGGGTGGGTCTGAGAGCTAGCGTGCCGTACCCTTCTGGCACAGGCTGGATTTAACTCACCGCCTCAGAGCGCCATTTGATAGGTCGCTAAGGTTTGCAGCTCATCCGGCGATAACCCAATGACCAGCGGGACTTCATACATCCAGTCGTCAGTCAGGCGGATAGCTAACTCCCCCTGCTCATCGGGATAGACCGTTTGACCGTCGTTATAGCGAACAGTGACGTCATATCCCCTGGGGAGAGTCAGCATCACCTGCCCCGGAGAGACATTCTCCGCGCGCCACAAATAGATATGCGGGATGCCGTCACGGTAGAGAGTACGCCCGCGCAGCGCATCACCCAGACTAAATTCGGCGCTGCGAGATGCGCGCGGCGTCCCTGACAACCTGACCGTGCGCGTAGAGTCGCCAGCCGGGAGCTGGTCGCAGACGATGATGCCGTGCAGATTGCCCGTCGCCCCATCGATGACTGACATCCAGCGCGTCTCGGCTGAGCCGCCAATCGTTCGGACGTTCGTACCGAGCAGCGGCAAACGCCAGACGGCAACGGGCAGAAATTCAAGCGGCTTCGATAAATGGAAACGAAGGGTAACTTCAACCTCGGAACCGTTTATCTCAACCGCCGTTTCTACCCCTATGCCGGATAAGCTGACCTGCTTCGGAACGCAATTCTCCTCGGTTATCTGTTCGGGGGTAATCAGCCCTTGAAGGTTACGGAACTGGCTCGAAGGCCCCCATTCCGGCTCCGACCAGGGGGTTGTGAAATCCCAGAAAAACTGCGGGAGTGGCTGCCCATCAAGATGGAGCGTGTGAAACCGGACATTGCTGACTTCAATGCGATCCGGGAGTTGTGCTGGCTTGTTCTGCGCGCGATAGCCGACGTAAACATCGGGCTGATAGTAAATATGCTCTGGCTGGCGCTGATAGTGCCGGTGATAGTAATCGGCAATATCGGCGGCGGAAGCGAATACGAGCGGATGCGACTGAGCCTGCGTAACCAGATACTCAACCGCGAGCGCATTGGCTCTCTGCCAGTCGGGGCTATTCACAAAATTCTCAAGCCCGATGGTGAAGAACAGCGGTTCAGGTTGATAGCTTGCGTCGTTCAGCCATAGATCGACGGCGTCATAGAACCGGGTCATGTTCACCGACTGGGAGATACCGCCTTTATAACGCCGCATTGGACAGGTCAGGGTCGGGCAACCTTCCATTGTAAAGACACAGTAATTTCTTGCTGAGGTCCCGGTCCCCATGCTGAAGGCGACAATGGATGACCCCGGCGCAACCTTGCGGAAATCATCGTCAGCGACATAATACGGCGCGTTGGGCGCAGCCAGATGGTTGATCCGCCACTGATTTTCATCCGACCCGTCCAGCCAGTTCTGCCAGGTACAGAGGGAATTGATCGCCTTGATCCCCAGTTCAGCCGCAATCCTGGGCGTATCATGTCCGAGCGTATAACTGCCAAGAATCTCGAGTGGGCCGACGCTAAGAATCTTCCAGAGGCTCCGGGCCATCTGAAGGGCCTCAGCCTGTAACCCCGCATCCAGGTCCATGAGATTGAAGTTGGGGATGTCAGGCATCGCCCAGGTTGCATTCATGAAAGGGACCAGGCGGTCGCCGTAACGATGGCGCATGGAGGCATAGGGGCTGAGATAGGCGAGTACGTCAGCGGTCGTGTGGTCATACGGCGACCACCAATCACCAACCCAGTAGTCACCCGGCAAGTCGAAGCGATGAATCTCGGCATCAATATCCGGGAAATTACTCCCTACCCACAGCGTACAGACGGCATATCCCGGCTCAATGACCGCAAAGGCCCGACTGAGCCGCTCGTCACCCACCTGCCAGACGACGCGCCAGTTTCCCGCCTGACTGGCGACAAGCTCAACATCCGCCCGCCATCCATCGTTCATGGCCTGCCAGTTGAAGTCTACTCCGTCAGACTGTAGCCCTGCGCCCAGATAATCCGGCTCGATGGTGGCGCGGCAGGGCGATGGCAGCTTGCCCTGAACCTTGAAGGTGAGCTGTACTTTCTCATTCAGATTGACCAACCCCCGGCTGATCGTCAGGTCTGTCCGGTATTGCTGCCCCACCCCGCCGGCAATGTCTGCGGTGATCCTGTCTAGCGCCACACTATTCTCATCCATGCGCCAGCGCAACCAGGCGTCAATATCGGCTCGACGTTCGATTTCAGTGAGCGGCGCGCGATCATAAGGCGTGGTCAGTTCAAACTGATGGAGATAGATGCGGGCATCGCCTGTCGCCTCGATGGTGAGATAGCCGCCGCGCTGCCCTGCTGCTTCCGGCAGGACAATGCGCTGCTCTCCATCCACGGTCGTAATGAACAGACTGCCCGCCTGTTTACGGAAGGAGACAGACAGCCGTTCGCCAGCGGCTTCAATCTTCCCCGTTTGCAACAGATGATTTGCGGAGTCGGTGATGTTCACGGCCCCGGCGCGGCTAATCCGAATAAGCACAACGGCTTCTTTGATTGATCCCCACTCGTGCGGCTTGCCGAGCGCAATCGTCAGTTCGGCGGCCTGTCCCTGCCCATATTCATAAGTGAGCGCTGCTTCAAAATCACGCAGGTTGTCGGGATGGACAGCCGTCCCCGACAGGGTGACATGGCTGACGCGGAAATTGGGTTCGAGGACAATCGGCCCTGCCTGACGGCTGACCGCGACATCGCCACGCCGCCAGGTTTCTGTGGGGAGATCAAAACTATCGACATAAATCACAATCGCAATCCTTTACCGAGCATCCTGAGGCGCTTAACCACGTCCAGAGCATCTCAACCACTATTTCGCGCCGTCGCCAGCGCCACAATCGCCTACTCTGTCCAGTATTTCGCGCCGGGCAGGCTGCCATCCATGACATAGCCACCATCAATCGTGAGTACCTGTCCGGTGATATAGCGCGCATCGTCGGACGCCAGAAAAGTCACTCCGGTGGCGATCCATTCGGGCTGGGCGATTGATTTCATTGGCACGCGCTCGAACAGCGCTTTGACAACCGCCTCGGTATACATGGGAGTCGTCAATTCGCTGTAAGTGGCCCCCGGCGCTACACAGTTGACCCGAATGTTATAGGGCGCGAGTTCAGTTGCCATCGTCCGCGAAAATGCCTCGATCCCGCCTTTGGATGCCGTGTAAGGGCCAGCGTTCGGTTCGGAGAGGGTGGCATGGATGGACGACATATTGACGATGCTGCCGCCCTGTTTTTGCTCGATCATGACGCGGGCTGCGGCGCGCGCGCAAAAGAAGACGCTGGATAGATTCGTTCGGATGATACGATCCCAGGTTTCGTCCGTGAT
>CAZZAO010000006.1:61748-76250 GCA_964652205.1 uncultured Anaerolineaceae bacterium
CCCCTGAGCAATAATTCCGGCATTGTTGACGAGAATATGAAGCCCGCCAAGCTGCTCAACAACCTGCCGGGTCATGCGATCAACCGGCGCTGATTCGGAGACATCGCAGGCGAGCGCCAGCGAACGGTGTCCCTGTTCGACAAGCGCAGCCGCGACGGCTTCGGCTTTTGCCTGCTGCACGTCAGCAATACAGACCGCCGCGCCCTCATTTGCCAGGGCCAGAGCGATAGCTTTCCCAATCCCTGCCGCGCCACCTGTGACAATGGCAACTTTACCTTCGAGCTTCATCATCTCACCTCCACTTGATGAATAACAGCCTGTTAGTCCGTAGTCAGGGGATAGCACTCGACCACCTGCGCTGACCAGGGCGCAAGCCGCCGGGATACCGTAAACATGCCCTGTTCAGCATCAAACCCTCCGCCCTCATGAACCCTCGGGCAGTTATACCAGCGGTCGCGGTCTAAACCGCGCTGTTCTAAATTGATGCTGCCCCTGATGATCCGTGATTCGCCCGACAGATTGAAGAGAACCGCGATAAACGCCGACTCCTCAGGGAGAAGATGAAAGTGTACTTCTTCGTTCGCGCCGTAAAATTCGCCGCGTTTGAAGAAGCGAGCCAGCTTCTGGTAGCGACTCATGGCATGGCGCTGCGCTTCAGCGATAGACGGGTCTTCATGGCTGCCGCCAATCCCCAGATGGCGGCAGGTCGAAGCATACCACCACAGGACGAGCGCGTGCTGGTTGTCCCCGCGCAGGTCTACGTGGAGATAGATCGGCACATTGCAGGCCAGATTGTAATAGTACAGAGCGAGCGCCCGGCCACTGAGAAGGTCTTCCATCGGCTGCCACATCAACTCAAAGCCCCAGTTAACATCATAACTGCCAGTCAAGCCATACTGATAGTAAACCGGGGTATAGCGCAGGGTACTGCCCCCAACAACCATATCGTGCATCTCGATCAGCACGTCAGGATAGCGCGCATGGATGCGTTGAGCTAATTGAAGGTTGGCGGAAACGTGGTCAGAGCGCGTATAAGGAATCGGGTGTCCATGGGCTTCGTTAAAGCAGGCAGTGGCATACCAGTTCCCGTCGAACATCAGGAAAGTTACCCCATCGGCACAGAGTTCCAGAAGTCGCCGCGCGGCTTCATCCAGATATTGTCTGGAGCCAAGACACAGAAAGCGAGCGCACTCGCTTTGAGACACATCCGGCCCCGATGCCAGACTCCAGTGGCGAATATCGAGGTGCTGCGTATAGATTGGCCTCCCTTCTCGATCCAGCGCCTGAGCAGCCGCCGGCCATTGATCGACGCCGCTCTGATCAAAGGACAGCCAGGTGGCTAACGGACAGTGCAGGGAAACTCGCAATCCGTAGCGCTCCTGAACCTCCTGAATAAACTGGCGCTGATTTCCAAGCCACGCCTCGCCCCACAGAAACGAGCCGAACTCCGTATCCCAACCGGGGTCAAGGTAGAGCGCTTCGCAGTGGTAGGCGCGCGCTTTTTCGGCCTCTTTCAGGATAAGGTCGCGGGTGTAGGTCAGGTGACGGGTCTTGCGTGGCCTCGGCGGGTTTCCCGCAGTGGCGAGTGAGAATTCTGCGTTGTCGTACAGTTCGTTCCAATGCACCGGGGGGTTGAAGGCAGCGGGAAAGTGACAGCCGTGCTGGTCGAGAAAACGGCGGAAAGCATAGAAGGATTCCTGAAAATCACCGGAGGATGTTTCATAGTGGGTCACGCCCAGCGTGACCTGTTTGCCAGCGGGAATGGTTGTAAGCAAGGCTGGCTCACCGTCGCGCAGACCTGCACCCCCAAAGCATAAAAGTAAGCCACCGTCATCAACATGGGTGTCAATGACACTAGATTCCATCGCCTGCTGGTTGAATTTGAAAATGCCCAGACTGTCATTGCCGTGCGTCCACGCCCATCCTTCAGAGAAGTACCGAGAGGAGCGCAGGTAGCCGTTTCCCCACGGCACGGACGCGACCTCGTTGATTCGGACTTCTTTTCCGCTGCCGCTGATGATCTGCTGGAAGGAAAAGTCATTATCAGCATCGCCGGATGCAACTGCGCTATGTCGGAAGGGAATAGCAACCAGCCGGTCTTCCTTCAGCGCCGGGAGCAGCCTGCCAACGTTGTTCGTGATACGCCGCTGCCACCCACAGGCGAAATCGAGAAGCTCGACCGCCTCATTTCCCGGATTGTACAGCGTGATCTGCTCTTCAAAAAAGGGCGCGCTGTCAGGCAGCCACAGCGCCTGATGAACCTTTAGCCCTGCCAGCTCACCTCGTATATGAAGCTTATCCGCTTCCTGACTCACAGAGGCTTCCCGCAGGCCCTCACACAGGCGCGCCTCGCCTGTCCGCGCCCGCCTGACTGCCTGATAGAAGTACGGCGCGCCCGCCAATTCACAATCCATGTGTCGGTCGAAGAGCGAGAAGACCGGTGAACCGTTGTGCAGGTCAATCCTGATTCGGTAGCCGGAGTTCATTCTGGTCATTGACTCAGAGGCGCTCACGCAAAGTCCTTTCCAGGCGAGCCGCAGATCATCATTTTCAGCCCGCCGCTCTATCGAACAGCAATCGTCGTCTCGAAGCTGCCATGCCAGAAATCAGCCCATCGGCGCGGGCGGCGTATCCTGCATGTGACCTTCAACGGCTGGTTTCCCGCCGCTGCCGCCATATTCGTACTGGATACGCTTCAGGACAGCCGGTGGCGTGTAATAGAAACTGATCAGCGTCCCCTCACAGGCACGGTCGGGCATTGCCTGTGCATGAAGCGCCATATAAGCTTCCATCGCGCCGAGCGCGTCATCGCAAATCCGGGTCACACGCTGGCGTTCGTCGGCGGTGAGGGCCTCAGGGGAGCGCCGCCCACAGACGACCTGAAGCTCGACTGCCGTTTCGACCGCCTTGAGATAAAGAACGGTGCATTTAAGCCGGTTGAGCAGGAAATCGAGGTAGGCGCTGCCAGCCTGATTCGTGGTCGATTGCCTGCATTCAGAAAGCGTTTGCAGGATAGTTTCATAGTTCCCGCGCACATCGGATACGTTCCGCGCAGCGAATCGTCCGTAATAGCTCAAGCCTTGATAGCCCCAGACGCCGACGAAGCAAAATCCGATATTGAGCAGTTCGTTGCGCGACCGGGTATCGACATCGTCGAGCAGTGACATGGCATCACGATACTGTTCAACGCCGCCAATCCCGAACGACAGGGCGTAATCATTGTAAAACTCGTCCGGCTCAAGCGCCCCGTGCAGCAGCGCTAACGCGGCGTAGCGCGCAGGCGTCTGGTTCTCAGCAGTACGCCAGTGATTGAGGCAAATCCCCTTGATGGGAGCAGCCCCGTTCACTGTTTTTCCCAGCTTCACAAGCTGGTGAATCCCCTTGACCGCGTTCTGCTGAAGGTACATCGTCCCATCGAACTCGATCCAACTATAGATCATCGACCGCGCCCAGTCATCGCTCGTCATTTCGGCTACTTCCAGACTATCGACCACCGCGCGGCTGCCATGCTGCGCCAGAAACGTGAAGCCTACGTCTGCCGGAACAAAGCGGCGCATGAGATACAGCAGCAGTCTGACATAGGCAGGCACGACACAATAGACGCCGACCGCAAGCTGCGGCAGATGATCGCCCTGAGTCTTCAAAGCCTTAACCACCTGAATGGCGCAGCTCAGTTCGCGCAGCAGTTGGTCAAGCCCTGGCTGCTCCCTGTCGATGTAGGGTTCCACCAGCGGGTCATGCAGAACAGCGGGGCCAAACGATTCTGCGGCTGCGGCTCGAAGGGCCGTAACCGGCAGCGCTGCGCCCCAGTCTGCCGTTTCCTGCGTCATAATTTCGAGGATGTCGATTGCCGGGTAGGTCTCCAGAATGGCCCGGCAGATCGTTAAGGAACGTGTCAGGTCGGGCGAGCGAAGCTCAAATGAGAACTGCACCGTCAACCCGACACGTTTCGCTTCCGCCATCACGGCCTGAAGCCATTGAATCGCCAGCGCGCTCCGTTTTTCTGGATCGTCGTAGTCCTGCTCAATTTCGGGGATGCAAAAGGTACGGGTATTGTGTATTGCCTGCCGGAGTACCGGGTGATCGGGGATGTCGTGTCGCTGCCCGTAGAAGAAATCCCCGGCGAGCAGCGTCTCATTCGGCAGCGTGACGGCATACCACTGACCGGGATAGCTGTGAAAGGTAATGTGGTTCAGGCGCAGCCGTGCGAGGTTACGAAGATAAGCTCTGGCTGCTTCCAACGGGTAGCTGGAAATGTCCATTGGAAAGTTAATATGCTGGCGTATCCCGCGTTGAAGCACCGCTGGCGCAATCCGTTTCGACCAGCCGAGTAAACGTTCCAGCCGAAGGTCTTTCGTCTGGCGCGGCCCGGTCATTTCAAAACAGAACCCAACCTGTTCAAGCATCGTGTAGGCAGCGTGAAGGACAGCCGTCCCGTTCGCGCCCGCGAGCCGAACATCAGCGCCAACCATGCTTTCCGCTGTCTGAACCGAAAACTCATACTCTGGCAGCGTCGGATCAATTGCCAGCGTAAATGTCCACTCCGGGGCCTGTCCGTCATCCACAAAGCGAAGGTCAGGAATGTAAGCAAGAAATCGCTGGAGTTCTTCGACCGCGAACGCCAGCGTCTCACTGGCGGCATTCCGGTGAATAATGCCTGCTCGCGTCATGTTCGGCTCGATGGAGTCGTCACGTGGGCGGGGAGCGCCTGTTTTTCAATGCTGGCAAGCTGATCCAGAAACACCTGCGGGATGACCCCCTGCGCATTGATCGGCACGTCCCACGTCATCACGCCCTCACAGCCGTTGATATAGCGGGTGTAGGCGGCGACCCATTCATTCGAGAAACGCGGCTGCCCCCCACCCCACCAGTCGCCAAGAAAGCTCAACACGTGAAACTGCGCGCCGTCCACCCGGCGGCTCAGCGGCATCGAACGATCACCGACAGGAAAAGCCGTTGAAATCTCGCCGGCTGTAAAATCCTCGTGCTCTGTCGCGGAAATAACTGGAGTCCGCACCCCGGTGTTAAACGAAACCAGGCCGTTCGGGTTTCCAGCTTTCAGCGCGGCAACGAGGCTCTCGAAATTGGGGGCGGTCTCGTGACCATACATCTCCTCGGCGAAATAACATCCGTCGATCCACCATCCTGCGATGCGGTCTCCCCAGCGCAGCGACCATTCACGGATGACAGCTTCCCATTTCAACTGGAACTCTACCAGGCGCTTGCCGCTGTGCGCTGACTTCGGATGGTGGGGCCAATTTTCCGGCCATGCCTGCGACAGCCCGGTAAACCCCCATTCCCATTCCAGCGCTTTGACGGCAACGGGATCGTAGGCTGGCGCTCCGCTCGGCAGGTAAGTCATGAGCCGGATGCCTTCGCGTTCCAGCGCGCTGGACAGGTCGGCCACCAGGTCGCGGCGCGAGCAGCGGCTCGACGTCCTGCCGACAAGCGCGTCGTAGGTCGAATTGGGGGAGAGGTAATAGCCTGAATTTTGCCCGATTGTCACGATGACGTAGCGCGCGCCGACCGATTTCAACTGGCTGGCAAAGGCGCGAGTATCAAAGGCATCAACCTGCCGATTCCAGCGCTCGACAGTCATTTCGCCATCGGCGTCACTGTGCAGTTCCGCCAGATAGTGCAGGAGTACACCCCACCGGGCCTCTTTGAACCAGTCTGTATTGGCACGCATCTGTTTGACTCAACCTCGCATCTCTACAATTTGATTGCGCCCGACGACAGCCCCTGTATGAAAGAGCGCATGGCGAAAACGAAAACAATGACCATCGGAATCGCGGCGATCACGCTTCCCGCCATTTGCACGCCTATTTCAGGCGCGCCCTGCTGCGTCGCCAGCAGCATGAGTCCGACCGACACCGGACGCAAGTCATCGCGGTTCAAAACCAGCAGCGGCCAAAGCCATTCACTCCATATACTGTGCATCCGCAAAATCGCCATCGAGCTGATAATCGGCCAGGACAGCGGGATCATGATTCTGGCAAATAACGTCATATGCGACGCGCCGTCAATGCGTGCCGCTTCAAAGAGTTCTTCCGGCAGGCTGGCGAAAAAGGTGCGAAACACCAGAATCTGAAAGGCATTTGCGCCTAACACTGCCGGGATAATGACGGCCCAGAGGCTATCCAAAAGCCGCAGGTCACGAATCAGGACATAGCGCGTCACAAGCGTCAGGATTCCGGGAATCATCAACAGGGCGAGAATCATGGTGAAAAGAATACGTTTGCCGGGAAAATTATATTTCGCAAAGACGTAAGCCGTGAGGCAGGCCAGACCGGTTTCGCCAATGACCACCATAACCGTGATGGTGATCGAGTTCAGCATGTATTTTTCGATCCCCAGCGACCACGCCCGCGCAAAGTTATCCCAGTGGTAAGGCAGGGTCGGGAGCAAGGGGCTGGCTTCCATCTGGGCGGGCGTTTTTCCTGCCATGATGAACATCAGCGCGATTTGCATCAACATGAACAGCGTCACGACAGCCAGGATCGAATACGCAGCCAGGTTGAACAACCGAGAATTTCTCACTATCAGCGCCCCCTCACGACCGACTAGGACTCGTCCGAGCCGCGAATGAACCGCTGGTTCACGAGCGTGAGGACAAAGATGATGGCGAAAAGGACAACCCCAATGGCCGAGGCGTAGCCATATTTAAACTCTTCGGTCAGCGCAAAGTACATATTCAAGCCCGGTACCATCGTGCTCCAGCCGGGGCCGCCGCGCGTCATCCATAACGAGCGTCCAAATTCCTGAAGCGTACCGATCAAGGTCAGGATAACCATAATCTTGACCTGGCCTTGAATCGCCGGGAGTTCGACGAACCAGAAGCGCTTAATTCCGAGCGCGCCATCCACCGCAGCCGCGTCGAGCATTTCATCCGGGATCGTCATGAACCCGGCAAGAAAAATCAACATGGCGATGACGTCAACCCAGGGGAACTGCATAAACATGAGCGAGTAGAGCGCTGTACTGGTGTCGCCAAGCCAGACACGGGTCAGGCTCCCCAGACCGACTGCGCTCAAAATGAGATTTAGAGCGCCATTGAGCGAAAAAATCCAGCGCCAGAGCACAATGAAGACAAAGCCGGGAACAATGATCGGGACGATCATCAGCACGCGGAACAGGTAGCGGTGACGATCATTGGGCAAACGGTAGATCAGGTAGGCAATGAACAGCGGCATACACAGGACGACGAGGTTGAAGATCAGAAGCTGAAAGATATTTCCCCACGCCTGCACAAGGCGTGGGTCTTGAAAGAAGAACTGGTAATTGTACAGCCCGACATAGGTTGCGCGCCGCCCATCCCAGGCATAGAACGAACGAAAAAAAGCGGTGACTGCCGGGTAATACTGGAAAACAACCATCCCAAGGACCGTCGGCGCGATAATGAGATAAAGCGTTCGATTTGCCCAGATTTGTGCCAGCAGCCCGCGCCGCGATCCCGGCGCTGTGGGCGTGACTTGAGCCTGCGGTAAGGTTGGTTTAGCACCGAAGCGGGCTTTCAGATTCATCTCACTTCCTATACTGGAAGCCGGTGTGGATAGAGTACGGGTCTATCCACACCGGCGCAGGCTAGCTGGATTTTTCGATCAGGGTTTAGGCCAGCTCTCCGTGTTCCATTCAGAATGGGTTGGGACCGCCATTTCTGCCCAGCGGACATAAGCATCCTGAAGCTGCGATCCGAACTCGTCGAGTGAAATTGAGTCGGCCAGATACAGGTCGAGCAGCCGGCGGAAGGTATCGGAGTCAGGGCCGTAATTCATCCCACGATTCGCTGTATCGACCGTCATGACCGGGTTGAAGAAACCGTAAACCTGTTCGCGCACCTTCGGGTCAGCGACCACATCATCGATAGACTGGCCGGGGCGGACGCAGGGGGGCCACTGAACGTCACACCACTGGTCATTGGTGGGGCGCGCCGTCAGGAATTGCAGCAAGTCCAGAACAATCGGGAGCGTGCCTTTGTCAACAGTGGTTTGCGGAATGAAGAAGGCATTGCCGATTTCGCCACCTTCCAGCCCGCCCCAACGACGCACCGTGGCGCTGGTCGCATACTCGCTGCTGTCTTTCGTGACGAGCGGCAGGACAAACGTCCCGAAGTCGAAGTCGCGTTCGGGCGCGTCCGTATAGGGACGGAGCGTCCAGAAACCCTGCTGGACCATAGCTGTACGCCCCGCCAGGAAGTAGTTGACCGTCGCTTCGGGAGCCGTCCAATCCTCATTCCAGCAGTGCTGCGACATTTCCTTGATGAGCCGCGCCACTTCAGTGACGTAGGGGCTATCGCCGCGCAGGACATCGTTCGTGACTGCCCAGGCGAGCATTTCGTCAGTCAGAACCTGGAAACCATCTGCGACTCCCCAGGCCTTTTCGATGGATCGGATGATCGGATCGCGGAGCTGCTCGCTGAGATCAACCATCAACCAGTGGATCGACGGGCCAGAGGTCGCGTCGGCAAAGTATCCCGCCTGACCATTCGCCTTGAGCGCATCGCAGGCGCTGATGAGCTGATCAAAAGTCTGCGGGAAGGCGGCCACGCCAGCATCCGCAAAAGCCTGTTTGTTGTAGTACACAACGACCTGTCCGAGGTTGGTGGTCGAGGTGTTACCAATGACATAGACCGAACCTTCTTCCATGCCGGGGGCGGCCCAACCGCTCACCCGCAGGTCGCTCACCCAGAACTCATCTGCCCATGTCGCAGCCGAGCCATAAGGATCAGGCTTCGCCATATCATCCGCCAGGTTATAGAGCAGATCGAGGTTGCCAGACAACATATCCTTGTCGGCATAGGCTGCAACCAGGTCGGGCAGCGTCCCGCTGATTAGCTGCGTCCGCAGCCGATTGTAAATGCCATCGGTAGGCTGAGACACCCAGTTAATCGTGACCTTCGGGTGCTTCGCCGACCACTCCTGGATGAGATCGTAGGTTGCCTGCCAGGGCAGGTTCGCGCTGGTGTGGCTTTCGTATTCGGCAACGTTTCCCCAGAAAGAGAGCGTAATTTCGCCTTGAAGTTCATCCTGCGCCTGGATTCCCCCCGCGACAGCCAGCATACAAATGATGAAGACAATGAGAGAAAGGCGGTTAAGCTTCATTTTCGTAAACTCCCTGAATCCCTTTTTGAACGATGGTTTGTTCAGCCGCAACAACCCCTGTTGACTGTCGATGCACCTCCTTTACAGGCTGTACTCCTGACGCGCTTCGAGCGCGAACTTGCCCAGGCGTCCACATTTGACAGAGTTGACCAGATGATGTATCTCTCAAGTCAACGTCATGTAACCCGCGCCCCGGTTACTCTTGAACCTCATCATACAAGGATTGATTCCGTAACCTGATGGCTTTAGTCCGCTCCTAGTCCCGTGTGAGTCCAATGCGCTAAGATGAATCCCTCTCGATTGCTCTTAAATCATGAACAGTTCGCCGAGTGGGTACAAGACGCCTTGAACCGACTGTACGACTCGCCTTACCTGCAAAAGCATATCCTCGCTGAAATCTTCCAGAGTGACGGCCTCCGCGCCCTCCAACCCAGCCAGCAGGTGCGTAAGACATTGATGGATGCGATTGAGGAACTGCGCCCGCGCGCAAACGTTCCTGCTCAATCGCCCGATTGGCGCGCGTATCAGATTCTGGAACTGCGCTATATCGAAGGGCTGCCGACCGGAGAAGCCATGAATCGGCTGGGGTTGGCGCGCAGTCAATACTTTCGAGAGCAGGGACGCGCGCTGGATAATCTCATTGCTGCGCTCTGGGGGCGCTGGCAGCCAGCGCTGACGGTCAGGAATCCGCCGCCAGAGGAAGGCGATCTGGCGGTACGCACGGAACTAGTACAAATAGAAGTGGATCGGTTGAGCGCGCAGGCGAAGTGGGAGCAGCTCGACCTGCTCTACTTTCTCAATGACCTGAAGCCGGTGCTGCTGCGTCTGGCGGAGAACAGGGCGTGTACCCTTAAGTTTGAAGGGACGCTCCAGCCCACTCTCATTAGCGCTGATCGCATCATTCTCCGCCAGGCGATCCTGATGGCGGTCTCACTGGCGCTCGACCTGTCTGAGGGTTCCTGTATCACAATTCATACGCGCTCAACAGAGCATAAATCGGAGATTTGCTTACTCGTCGATACCGGTGTTTTCATCGCATCAAGCGCAGCCTTTGTCGAGCGGCTGAAGATGTGCGAAAAGCTGATGACCGCAATGGATGGGAGTCTGACGACCGGGCAGCCTGAACCGCGAGGGGTAGAGCTGCGTCTTGTCTGGTCGGCGTTGGCTCCCGGCGTAATTCTGGTGATCGACGACAATCAGGGGATTGCCGAGCTGTTTCGGCGCTACCTAGCGATGCAGAACTGGCAGGTACGTGGAGCCGCCGGAGCGGCTGAAGCACGTTTAGTCATTGCCGACCTTCGCCCGGCCCTGATTATCCTCGACGTCCTGATGCCGCACGAAGATGGCTGGGAACTGCTGATGGCGCTTAAGACGGATGAGCAGACGCGCTCGATCCCGACTGTGATCTGTTCCGTGCTGCAAGACCCGCAACTGGCGCTTACTCTAGGCGCAGACGCTTATTTATCCAAACCGGTTAGCCAACAGGCGCTTCTTGAATTGCTAGCGCCCCTGAGTCGTGTGTAAGACTGTCAAGCAGGCTTTCCAGCAACCGAAGCAGTTCGCCCATTGATAAGCCATTCGGCTTACACAATTCAATCGAATCAGGCATACGGGCCGCGATGATTTCATGGATATTACCAGAAATAACGATGGTTTTGATATGAGAAAGGGCAGCATTCTCAGCCATCTGCGCCAGAACGCTGTAGCCATCGACTTCGGGCATCATCAGGTCTAGCAGCACCAGGTCTGGATGTTCAGTCTGTGCGAGTTCCAGAGCTTCTGCCCCATTATGCGCCTCACAGCAAACCGGTGTTGGCACTCGAGTATGCAGCATTCGCCGAAAAAGCCGGACAATTTCGGGATCATCGTCAACAATCAAGACCTTCAGCAGGGGCAAATCGACGCGGCTCAGCGCATTCATCATATCCTGCTGGGTAACTGGCTTTGCCAGCACGTCGAAGACTCCCAGAGATGCGGCGACTTCGCGCCTCGTGGGCAGACGACAGCGAATGATGGGAACCGGCGCTGTCTTTTGCGGTAGGGGCATCAATTCGCTTACCAGTAAGGCCGTCGCCTTGACTTTCTCCGCTATCGCCATCGCTTTGCTCACATCGGTTTCCAGAATGAGCTGATAATCACCCAGATGTCGTCGCAAAAGCGACAGCGCCGGGGGGTCATCCTGCGCGATCACCAGCGTCTTCTGCGAGTACCCTAAGCCCAGGGGTGACTTAGCCGCCAGGAATTTGGGAAGTGGCTTCGATACGATGGCTTCAAGGCGAACCGGTAAGGTGAACCAGAAGGTGGTTCCCTGCTGATAGACACTTTTCACGCCCATTCGCCCCTGGTGTAATTCGACCAGCTTCTTGCTAATGGGTAATCCCAATCCAGAGCCGCTGTGCCACTGCCTGGTAGATTGATCGCGGGTGTAAAACTCCTCAAAGAGTCGGGGCAGGTCGCCCTCAGGAATCCCGTGTCCCGTATCAATAACCTGAAACAGCAGCGACTCATCCTGCCGCGACACATCGACACGAATCCCCCCCTGCGTCGTGAAACGCGCAGCATTCGTCATCAGGTTCAGAAGCACCTGCCGGATGCGAAGTCGGTCTGCCTGCAAGATCGGTAAAGACTCAGGGATACTGACCTGAAGATATAGGCCCTTGGCCTGGATATAGCTTCTGAGTAAATCGGCTGTTTCATTGACGAGCGCGGCCATGTCAACCCGAACAAATGTCAGCGAAATGCGCCCAACATCAATCCGCTCCAGATCAATCACATCGTCGATCAGCGCCAGAAGATGCTGAGCGCTGCGATAAATGGAATTGACATCGCTCCGATACGGAGCAGGGAGCAGCGTATCATTGTAGCTTTCTGGCGAAAGCAGCATCATTTCGCTGAAGCCTGCTATCAGGTTGAGCGGGGTGCGCAGTTCGTGGCTGACGTGGGTCACAAACTGCGACTTCGATTCTTTAATCGTAATCGCTTCCTGCCAGTAGGCGATCAAGGAAGCATTCGTGTGTTCCAGATGATAGTAAGCCTGGTCGAGTTGACTGGAAAGCTTTACGACCTGGGCACGATGTTCGCGCGCTTCCTCAAGGTTCTTCTGCGCTTGCTCAATCGAATAAGATGACCAGTACGCAACCTCAATCGTGACCAGCATCACCGACCATCCGAGGATGACACTCGTCGTTTCCCCCATAATGATCACCAGCGGAAATGAGCCAGGGAATATATCCACCCCTAAAAAGCGCGGCAGACAGAGCACAACGGCAGCCACCAGAAATTCAACGATTAAGCCGCCTTTCCAGCCCAGAATAACAGTGGTCGAAAACGGAAGGAGCATGTAGAAACAGGCAATCCCCGGTTCGTTGAGTACGAATACGCCTAAGGTAATGGCAGCCATCAAGCCTATCTGCCAGACGATGTGCGCTATTACGGGGCTGCGGGGAAGCGTGTAAAGCGTAGCAGCACAGGTGAGGAGCATCAACAATGAAATGCCCCATAGCTGCCATCCGAGCTGCTGAGGCCAGGTTGCAGCAACGAAGAAGTGAATGAAGAAATATAAGCCACCGACCGCATAAACGATATTACACATGTAGCCTTGAAGTAAATCGTCCAAAGGATAATTGAGCGATTGCGAGTTCATTCGTTGGAATGCCTGCATAATCAAGAACCACCTTTAATTTTGGGTTTTTTGTCTGAGGAGCGGAATTGTGGGGATTGTAGAGGGGTGATAACGAAACACCAATAGATCGAAGTCAGGATCAGGATGCCCGTGAATTATCCCCGCAGCCATTCGGCAAGCTGTCTCGAAGGGATCGTCACGATGCGGTGATGGACTCGTTGCAACCGGAGAAGTTGACCGCGCAGCCTTGAAAGCCAGCCGGTTGATGAATTTGAGCAAAGGGGCTGGCTACGGCCCGCCGTTCAGGTCGCCTGACAAAACTGAGCAAGCGCAATGTTCATCTCGTGCAGCGCCGGGTACAGTGTGCGGAAAACACGGTACAAATCCTCATAGCGCTCGACTTCAGGTGGGGCAGGCGGGAGCACAGCATCAGGCTTAATGAGCACCTGACAGGCGGTGGGAACGTCGCGCCAGGCCCCCACGCCGACGCCTGCCAGAATTGCGGCTCCGAAGGCTGCGCCCTGCACCGTATTGACAGTATACAGGGGGATTCCCACAACGTTGGTCAAAATCTCCCGCCATACCGGGCTGTTGGCTGCTCCCCCGCTGACTGCGGCAGATTCTGGTTGAATGCCTTTCGAGCGGGCAACCTCCAGTAAGTCGCGCAATCCAAAAGCGACTCCTTCCATCGTGGCGCGAACCATCTGCGCCAGCCCATGCCTGAGTGTCAGGCCGACGAATGCGCCGCGCGCCAGAGGGTTCGCATACGGATGCCGCTCGCCGGATAAATAAGGCGCGAACAAGAGACCGTCTGCGCCGATTGGAATCGAGGCGGCCAGCGCGCTCAATTCCTCATAGGTCATCGCCTTGCTGAGTTCATCGTGCAGCCAACGCAGGCTTCCTGCCGCGCTCAGCATGACGCCGATATAGCACCATGTTTTTGGGATAGCATGACACCAGATATGCATTCGCCCCTGAGCATCAGGGCTGTATTGCTCTGCCGCCGTAAAGACGACGCCCGACGTGCCGACGGTGATACTTGTTTGACCAGGCTGAACAATTCCGCTGCCGATAGCCTGTGCAGGTTGATCGCCCGCGCCGCCGACTATCGGTGTTCCCTGCCGCAGCCCGGTTTCAGCAGCAGCTTCTCCGGTGACGTAGGTGCAGATTTCCGGCGATTCGCACAGGTCAGGCAGCCACGGTCGGGGGATTTCAAAGGCATCGATCAGCTCATCCGACCAGGATCGCCTGCCGATATCCATCAAGCCAAATCCTGATCCGTCGCTGACATCGGTGACATAGGCTCCGCTCAGTTTCAGGCGAATATAATCTTTTGGCAGGACAACATGTGCGATCTGTCGATAGATGTCCAATTCGTATTTACGCAACCACAGCAGTTTGGGCGCGACGATGCCGGGCAGCATCATGCTCCCCATGATCGTATGCAGTCGCTCAGCGCCGATTTGCCCGGTCATTTGTACACATTGCTGACCACTACGCTGATCGTTCCACAGGATTGCCGGGCGTAGTGGCTTACCCGTGTCATCCAGCGCCGTTAGCCCCATCATCTGCCCGCTCAGGCCAACCGTAGAGACATCTTCAGCCGGTATGTTGACCAGCGTATCTTTGAGCGCCTGTCTGGTTGCGCGCCACCATTCATCCGGGTCTTGTTCCGACCACAACGCTTGCGGTGTAGACAGGCTGTGCGCGCGGGTTTGCGTCGACCGGATATTGCCATGCTCATCCAGCGCGATCACGGTCGAGCCAGTCGTGCTTACG
>CAZZAO010000006.1:76260-86733 GCA_964652205.1 uncultured Anaerolineaceae bacterium
TGTCGCTCAATCACGCCTTGCGCCGTCAACGTGTCCGTCACCAGGATATCCACATAACCACCACGCAGCGCAGCCAGAATTGCCGCTTCCTTCTCGCTCCCGTGCGCTGTCAGGATGACGTTCGGAATGAGCAGCAGTTCACTGGGATGCAGCCCCACGATGCGGCGGTTGAGTGAAATATCGAGCACTCGTCCCTGTTGATCCATCTGAAATCCCATGATGTCGCCGACCACGCCCCGGGCTTCCAGCCGTACAACATCGTCCTCCGTAATGTAACCTGCGCGACGAAGCGCTGTGTTAACGACATACGGTGTGCCGACTCCCACAATCGCAATATCGACCTGCGCAGCCAGATGGAGCGTCTCGGCAACAAGCTTGTCCCTGCGCAGCCGGGTTGCCAGTTCCTCACTTTCGACAATCAGCGGCGCATGAAGAAAGCGCGCAGTCGTGCTTAATCGGGTTGCCAGACGCTGGACGATTTGCGCGCCATCCACTGTAGGATCCGTCGAGCCGGATGCGCCGCTGATTTGTATGATATGGCTATTGGGGAGCGGGGTTTGTGGCATCGCGCTAACGAGTCTGTCGATACTTTTGCCCCAGCATAAGCCGATCCGAACGTCGTCGTGGAGAAACTGCTGCAAACTTTCCGCGCCTAAATTGCCCAGGCGGCGGTCCAGCGCGTCCGGTTGGTTTTCAATCAGGCTTGAAAGCACCCACGCCTGAGAGATGTTGAACAGGTCACATAGCCGCGTTTCCAGTGTACTGTCGCGTGGATTGGGAAACCGGACGCGAATCTCGACCAGCTTCAGCCTCCGCGCCTCCTGGAGCATCCGCGAAATAAGCGAAACAGAGCGGTTAAGCCGTTTGGAAATATCTCTCAGACTCAGGTTTTCTTCGTAATACCAGCTTGCGACCTGTGCGAGCATCTCCAGGCGTTCTAAATTCACGTTCGAGCCTCGCAATCGTTCGAGAACCAGATTGTATTTTCACCTGCACTGGCATGTTATCAAATATTTTACTCAGGCGCGAATACTTGACAAGCCCTGCTGCCTTCGCTAGGATGTGAGACAGTTACCCATGTTCAGAGTCCACCGCGAGATCGCTGCGGCGACCGTTTCAGAGGGAAGATAGCCTATGTTGTACCGACCGCCAAACGGCAATATGTGGGACACGTCAATGATCTATCATGACGGGAAATACTATCTCTTTTCGATGTATGAAACGGAAGAAGAAACCGAAAACACACACCTCACCGGCGACCCCGCTAACAATATGTGGGGCGCCGTCTCTGACGATGGCGTGCTCTGGCGCGATGTGGGGCGAGTGATTAAAGATCAACCCTTCACTGTCTGGAAAATGTTTGTGCGCAGGCTTGGCGACAAATTCATTATGAATCATGGCAGCCACAGTCAGATTCTGGGACACGGCAACGATACGCTCTATTTCTGGGAATCCGACAACTTGCAAAACTGGCGCCTGAGCAGCGAACAGGAACGGACACATCCCGATCCACGCTGGTATAAAGTCGAGGGGCGCTGGGATCACATGTACATGCTGCCGGACGAGGTCAGTGGTGGGTATCTCGGTTACTGCGTTGCCACGCCGCACGAGCGTTATCCGTACCCTGCCTGTGGAATGCAGCATTCGACCGATGGGATTCACTGGCAGGTGCTGCCGCCACCAATTATCGAGTGGGGCAGCACCCCCGCTCCGCCGATGTTCGAGGTCGGGGGTTGTGAACGGGAGAATGGAAAATATTACCTGATCGGTGGCGTGTTTGGATACGGAGACGGTCACGGGTATGGCGTCTACACCCTCGTCAGCGATCACTGGAATGGCCCGTTCCGCCCCGATTCACAGGCCTATCGTCTGTGTGGCGCGAGCGGATATTCAGGTGTCATCGGCGTACAGTGGCTGGCGAGTTTCGCGCGTGGCAAGGACAACGAACTGCTAATCACCAATTACCTGACCGATGGCGTAAAAAATTATTCGCGGTTCTGGGGGCGCTTCGGCTGGGTGTGGTTCTTGCCGATCAAAAAGGCAATCATCGACTCCGATAAGCATCTTCGCATCGGTTACTGGCAAGAGAACGAGCGCTTGAAGGGGAAAAGCCTCGCATTGGGGCGCGCGGCGCTCGTCTTTCCTCAGATACCGGATAGCAACCTGACACAAACTGATGCGAACATCACGCTGGATTCGAGCGAAACTGAGCCAGGCCAGAACCCGCACGGGGATGAATACGCCGCTGCCGTGCTGGACGAAATATTCGACCTGGAGACTGGCGTAGTGATCGAAGGCACGCTGACGATAGACGCTTATAACAGGCTGCGTCCCGCCAGAGCAGGGTTCTATTTTGAAGAAACTGCCACGTTGGGTACATATCTCTTACTGGAAGCGGGCGACCCACGCTGGCGCAAGAGCGAGATCGGCGGCGTAGAATGGGGGTCTCAGCTCCGCGTTGAGCCACGTGATGTCACTCAGTACGGCGCGGCGACCGTCACGGGGATTACCAACCAGCAAGAACATCACTTCCGTATTTTCTATCGTCACAATATCTTCGAGCTTTATATCGACGACCTTCTAATGCAGACCTTTATCACCGCAAATCCACCCTCCGGGCGATTTGGTTTCATCGTTCTCAACGCTCGCTGTATTTATAGCGACATGCGCATCTGGCGTATGGTAACGCAAGGATGAGCGAATGTCAGTTAACGCAAAGCACGCTCAGGATCACAGCGCTTATGACGCAATTCGGCGCGCGGCGGATGGGATTCGTCTGCGCGTTCTTGAACATACGATTGAGCATGGTGGCTATCTCAGCCAGGCGTGCTCATCGGCGGAGATGCTGGCAACTCTGTACCTATATTCGATGAATCTCGGTCCCAGTCTGGGATCGAGGATCCCGGCCCCGTTCGGTATGAACGATGCCCCCAGCGCGCAGAACCCGCGCCGCATAAGTGGAGCTGCCTACAACGGGGCAAAAGCCCCGGATCGGGATCGGTTCTTTCTCTCGCCGACGCACTATGCGCTCACGCTCTACGCCGCGCTGATCGAGGCAGGACGACTCGCGCCTGAAGGACTGGCGCAGTTTAGTCAGGACGGAAGTTCAGTCGAAATGATCGGCGGGGAACATTCACCAGGACACGAGGTTAACGGGGGTTCCTTCGGGCAGGCGCTCAGTCAGGCTGCCGGAGTCGCCGTCGCGCGGCGGCTCAAGGGAGAAAGCGGGCGCGTGTGGGTGTTCATGTCTGACGGTGAGTTTCAGGAAGGGCAGACATGGGAAGCTTTCACGACAATGGCGTTCCACAAGGTCGATAACCTGAGCGTCTTCGTCGATGTGAACAATCAACAGGTTGACGGTCGAATGCAGGATGTCATGGATATTGAGCCACTTCAGTCGAAGCTAAGCGCTTTCGGCGCGCAGGTCGTCAAAGTTGATGGACATGACATCGAAGCGCTGGTTGATGCTGCTACGCAGCATCAGGCGGGCAAGCCGCTGGTCGTGTTAGGCTACACCAGCCCATATCAGGGGCTGGAGATTCTGAAAGAGCGCTACCCGCACCTGCATTACATCCGCTTCAAAAGCGAAGCTGAGCGCCAGCGCTACCGGGATGTATTGCAGACGCTGACTGCCAGAAGGGGTGTTTATGGAAATACTTAAGCGAGTTCATGCCCGAAATATCGTGGCGTGGGCGAAAGACCACTCAAAGGCGCTCGTTCTCTCTGGCGATCTGACGGCTTCCTGTGAAGTGGACGACTTCCGTGACACCTATCCCGACCGCTTTTTCTCGATGGGGCTGACCGAGCAAAACACGATGAGCTTCGCAGCGGGATTAGCGCGCGAGGGCTTCACCCCCATGATGCATACCTTCGCCGTTTTCATGTACCGACGCGCCCTCGACCAGATCGAAATGTCCATCGCCTACCCCAACCTACCGGTGCGTATGTTCGGCTTCCTGCCCGGCGTCACCTCACCGGGCGGCGCGACTCATCAGGCGATCAATGACATCGGCGTGTTTCGCACGCTGCCCAATATGACCATTCTGGAAATGGGCGACGCGACCGAAGTCGAAAGCGTGCTCGAAGTTGCCGACAGTGTGGATGGCCCTGTGTACATTCGCATGATCCGGGGCGAGATTCCACGCTTATTCACCGCCTCGGAGCCAATGAAGCTGAACTGCGCACGTATCCTCAGTCGGGGGACGGATCTCGCGCTGTTCACGAGCGGCATCTGCACCGAAGAGGCGATACGCGCTGTCCAGGCGCTGCAAAAGCAGGGCGTATCCATCGAGCATCTGCATATCTCGACCCTCAAGCCCTTCAGTGATCCCGCGATTACCGAGGTGGCCGCCAAAGCCCGCTACGGGGTGATCACCCTGGAAAATCACAGTATCATCGGCGGGCTGGGAACGGCAGTCGCCGAGCGAATGGCGGAAGCCGGACTGAGCCAACCGCTTCGGCGCATCGGCCTGAATGACCGCTATCTGCACGGGGCAAGTAAGCGCTATCTGATGGCGGAATATGGAATCGACGCGGCAGCGCTGGTCAGGGTTATCGAGGCGCTCGTCCAGCAGCGCTTCGACATCTCGCCAGAAGCGCTGGCAAACGCGCCGCTGGCAACCTATTTCAGTGACAGCCAGCAGGAAGCGCTCTAAGCCGTTCACATCGGGACGCCAGATGATCGCAGTATCCGTGTTTGTCCCCCGTGCCTACCCCTGCGCCGAGTGGTGGTTTAATGGGCATGGATGAATAACGCTGCCTGAAAACCGGAGTTGCCATGAACGCCCGACCGATCACCCGCCGCCAGGCTGTACAGCTTCTGGGAATGATGAGCCTGGGGCTGGGGCAGGAGCTGCTAGTTCCCAAAGGATTACGCCTAAAAATGCCGGAGAGCCTTCCAAGCCCGTCAGACCTGATTCATCACATGAGCAGTCCACGTACCGGCGACATGCACCCCTTTTATCATGACGGAACGTGGTACGTGTACTATCTGATCCCGGACAGCTTTCAAGCCCGACTGGTCACATCAACCGACCTGCTGACATGGCGCGAAGTTCCACTGACGTTTACCGACCCCACCAACCCTGACGCTTCGCCCTATTTCGTGCTCAACGTCTTCAACGACCCGCTCAATAACGTCTTCCGCACCTATCACGGTTGGAGCGGCAACCGCATGATTAGCAACGCCAGCACGAACCTGACGGAGTGGAGTCCGTCACCGGAATTTACCGTCCCATCGCAGATGATCTTCAACTCGCAGCGCGACCCCTACGTCTTCTGGAACGAGGACGAGGCTGCGTACTGGTGCATTATGACGTGCAAGGTGAGCGGGAAACTTGCCGGGAGCAATGGCGCAGTTGGCTTTGCGTCATCGCCTGACTTGCGAACGTGGCAGGGACGCGGGAAGCTGTTCTATCCCGGCAATATCGGCGAGCCGGAAGTTCCACAGCAGTTCAAGCTTGGCGATCAATGGTATCTACTGGCGAGCATCCTGGGGCAAAATGTCGGGAAGCCATCCTACTGGGTCAGCGACATGGCGACTGGCCCCTGGGCAGCGCAGACGCCAGACAGTCTCGACGGCGCTCATGTTCGCGCCGCGAACGTCGGATTCGCGCCGGATCGCATCCTGCTGTTCGGCTGGATTCCGCTGACCGAGAATACCTGGGGCGGACACATCGCCTTCCCGCGCGAAGTTTACGCGCTGGCGGACGGGAGGCTTGGAACACGGCTTGCCGCCGAAATTGGCACGTCCGTTCGTGGAGAAAAGCTTTTTCCTGCTCCTCAAGTCCGGTCGATTCCAACGCCTGCCGCTGCGTGGTCTCTCGATGGGCAGAGCGCTGCGTTTGATGGCAGCGAAAGTTACGGTCAGGTGGAATTTACTCCACTCTCCGGCGCGAATCTGCCGGGAGATGCCAGCCGCTTTGATCTCGAATTTGACGTGCTTCTTGATCGCGCGCGGCTGGCGGGGGCGCGCCTCGATTCGTCCGATGGGACCGTAGGGACCGACATTATCCTGGATCGGGCAGATTTGAGGCTGCATATCAAGGACAAGACTGGCGGTGCGTCCGACGACGCAGCCTTAGGGCCGCTCCCCGAAGCATGGTTCTCCGGGGTACACCATTTCCGCGTCATCGTCGAGGGCAATATCGTCGAGTTGTTCGTCGATGATACGTATTCGCTGGCGGCGCGGCTGAGCGATAGGCGCGGATTGCGGGCAGGCACAACCGTTATGCTCTTTGCTTACGAAGGCAGCAGTCGTTTTGATGAAATTGCGATTTACCGGCTGAAAAGCCGCGCCGATCTAAAGCTGCTGTGAGCGCGACGGTGGCATGGATTGAGCGCCAGCCTGTCACCACTCGTAGACGTGTCCGGGGCGCAGCAGAACTGTGCCCCTTAGAACCATGCTAGGCGGCGGCAATGGGCGGCAGGATACGCTCCAGCATTGAATACCAGCGGTACAAATTGTGGCGCTGGATGAGTTCTTCGATCTTCGTGCGCTGGAACGCCGCCATTGGCAGATCACCGGCACATTCATAGAACCGCACCTGACATAAGCGAGCGCGAATCTGATGCGAGATTATCCCTAAATCGATAGTGCGGAGCAGACCTTCAGAAATCTGCGATTTAACAGGCTCCGTCGGCCCTTCGCTCATAAGGCGCGCATAGCCATGCAGACTCTGAGACGATGTGCTGCTGAACGGGATACCGAACTGCGCGAGCCACACGGCGAGAGCATTCGAGGCGCGCGCAAAGTGGTCAGCGGCCTGTGAGTAACCATCACATTTCACCAGGTCGATGTAGCCTAATGCCTCCTGACGATGCCCCTCAATCCATTCAATCTGGGCCGTCTCTGCGCCATACTCCTGCACAAATTTGCCGATCAGGTTTTCGTACTGGCTGTAGCCAATGTGGCAGGCGACCATCACCTGAAGCGAATGGATCATCGTTGCTGCGTCACGGATTGTGACAGCAGCAAATTTTTCATCTTCCGGCGTCGCTGTTTCGAGTATTTTCAGCGCCTGTCCGATGTAGTGAATGGCCCGTTCCGGGTTCCCAGAGATCAAACTGGGAACTGCACAGCCGTCGCCGATGTACAGCGCCACTTCAACCGGGCTTAAGTAGCCGTCCAGCAGCCCGGCAACCTCGCTTTGCAGGCTGTCCTCGCGCAGCTTGAACAAGCCGTTCAAATACCATCCATGAGTCGAATAGCGGATGAGTTCTGGCGCAGCCGGGATGTTCGCCTGGTTAATGCCCATTTCAAGCAGCCGCCGCACAATGACGCTGGACTGTATCATCTGACGGTAGCGGGTGTTGGGGTCGAGATTCACGTCAAACGCCAGTTTCAAGGGGCCGGAATAGATATGCCAGGTGGTTTTATCGCTCAGCACTTCGTTATTAAGCTGCTCCACCAGAGTATCCGCCGCCAACCGCACTTCATGAGCATTGCGCGAAAGCCGATCAATAAATTCCAGGTCAGGAAGACGTTCCGGGGCAATCTGCGAACAGATGGCGATAATTGACCCCATGGTGGACGGCGCAATCTGTCCATGTTTGCCGCGCCGCCAGTTACGGCTCGTGCTTTCGGAGACTCCAAACCGCTGAGCGATTGCGCGGTCGGATTGCAACAACCCTGCTCCCGGAGGCAGATCGTAAGTATCCTCAAGAATTTCGACCAGCGTATTGTAAAGGTCTTTCGCTAATGTCATGCTCACAATGTTATCCCTTCCTTCCAGCAAACCAGCTTTTACCCTACCTCGCTACCCCCCGCAAGAATCTGATTTAATACCTGTAGGCATCGACACAAATGCACACAAATCATGCCACAACCAGCAATCTTCGCCAGTAGTCGGTCAGGGTGGACATATAAACTGGTTTTCCGCAGCCCGTTTCAAGGCTCTATCATCTATCAAATATTCTACTCTAACGCGAATATTTGACATTGTATGTTTGACTCGCTACGATGTGTAAACGTCGTCGCATGTTTAAGCCAGTCCTTAAAAAGCGAGAAACACATCCAATCAGCCTGACTGTATTCTTGCACGCACAGGTTGTGCTGAAGGGGGAAAATGAAAGAACTTCGGTTGCAAGCCAATCACTGGAAAAGCATGTGTCACGCATCAAGGAGATGTTGCTATGACTGCTAAAAAGCTCAGCAGGCGCGATTTTCTAAAGGTCGCTGCGACAGCAGGCGGTGCTGCCGCGTTAGGAATAACCTCAGTTCAGGCTGCCGAGAGTTCGTCTGCCCATTTTGCGATGCCCGCCCGGCAGGCCGCGAAAACAGTTCTTAGCTGGACACAGTTGCAGCCAACCGAATGGGCGCAAGCTTCTGCAGAACATCCACTCGCTTACAATGGAATGCGTATTCTGGCAGAACGTCTGAAAGATCAGCGCCCCGATATTGATGTCCAGTTCGTCGATGTTCCGGTCAACAATGGCGTCGAACTGGCGACCTGGCTGACGGCGCGTGTGGCTTCTGGTGACGCTCCCGACCTGATTTTCCCCTGGGAAAACACGCCGGTTCAGCGCGGTTGGTGCCTGCCGCTGGACGACTATCTCGCTCAGCAAAACCCGTTTGCAACGCAGTACAAGACATGGAGCGACATTTTCTATCCCGCTCTGATGCGCACGCTGGTGTATCTGGACGGCAAAACCTATACCGCGCCGATGTCCATGCGCTATCCCGGCGTTGGCGTGGGCATGAGCTATAACAAAGACCTGTTCGCGCAGTTGGGGCTGAACCCGCCGACGAACTGGACGGAAGAACTTGAGGTTGCCCAGGCACTGAAGGATTCTGGATCCGGCATTTCGCCCTGGTGGAACGACTTCGGCGGCACCAAGATCGACGGTTGGCCTTACGGCATCCAGGTCATGCCGGCGCTGCTTCAGGATATCGGCGCAAAACTGGACACCGATGGCGATAAAGTCATCAATGCACAGGAACAGCTCGCAGCGCTCAAGGCCGGTCTGGTTGGCCCCAGCACCGAAAAGTATCAGACGGGGATTCGGGAGTACAAGAAACTGGCCGACCTGTTTATCCCCGGATGGCAGTCCACCGACCTGGAGCAGCTTTTCCGTGAGGGACAGGTTGCTCTGCAACTGCGCGGTAGTTGGGAATTCGCTCAGCTTGCTAACGACCCCGGTGTGACCTTTGAACGCGGTTTCCTGCCGCTGCCCCCCGTCACCAGCGCCGATATTCCCGGCGCAACCGACCCCAGCCGTTTCACCGATGGCACAGTTCCCGCCGACCAGATTGTTGCTTACCCGGACACTGCGATTCTCGAAAGCTCCACCACTGCGCACGACAGTCTGGAAGCAACCGTAACCTGGCTTCAGTGGATTACCGAGCCGAAGAATAACGCCTTCATCAACAACGAGAACCAGCAGTGGTGCTCTTCGGCGAAGGACGCTCCGCTTGGCCCGCTGTGGCAGGAAATCTCACAGATCAAGGTGCCGATTCTCGACTATCAGGCAGAATGGTGCGCCTTGAATCTGGATAGCGACTATTTCAACAACTGGCGCAAGCTGTTCGAGTCCTGGCTGACGAACCAGATCGACGAGGCGACCTTCTTTGATCGGTTCCAGCAGGAAGCCGATGCGGTCGTCGTCCGCATGGATACGCAGGCTTCGTCGTAGATCGGTCAATTCACCGGGGAGACTTCGATAAGAAGTTCTCCCCGGTGATCGGGATATTCCTTATGCAACGGGTCATTCGTCAGCGCTGGTTTTATGTACTGGTCGTCATTGCGGTTCTGGCTGTCCCGCTCCTGGCCGATTACGTTCTGGCGCAGGCACGGATCGATCAGGTTCATTTCGACTACACTATCGACCCGCCGCAGGTGGTCGCAGATGGCAAGAGTTCAACCACGATTACCCTGCGCGTCACCGAAAATGGCGAGCCGCGCGTCCACGATTTATTTCAAATCTGGTTTGAAGTCGGCGGGGGGCTGCTGACGCCTGACACCGCTTTCACCAATGACCAGGGCATCATCACGATTAAATATCGCCCTAATCCGGCAAGCCCCTATACGCCGAGCGACTTTGCGCAGATTGCCGTGATGGATGCCAGCATCGGGCAGTTGGTCGAAGTGCGGCGACAGGAAAGCATCAAAATACCACTCGTTGTCTCCGACTCATGAGTTATCGATTTTTATGAAGCGATCTATCCCCTCGAGCAACTCAATGCAGGACATGAACCGGCCTCAACAGAATCGAATCGTGCGCACCCTGATCGAAATGCGCCACGCCTGGCACGCCTATGCGCTGCTTGCGCCCTTTCTGCTGCTGCTGGTCATCTTCCTCTACTATCCGCCCATCCTCGGCTTGATCGGCGCGTTCTTCAAATGGCATCCGGGAAAAGACGCGATTTACGTCGGCTTACAGAACTTTCAGAATTACCTGGCGTATCCCGAAACAGCGGGTGAATTCAGGAACATCATCCGTCTGCTGGCCTTCTTCTGTTTCGCCGGAGTGGTC